>NZ_WTKZ01000045.1:13172-29297 GCF_011378805.1 Pseudoalteromonas sp. Z9A6 | reverse complement strand
CAATTATCGCTTTTTGTACATCAGGCTTTTGTTTACGTCCTGAATTTTTGGCAATAGACGATGCTATTTCTTTGAGTTCAAGCCAAAGGTTAGAAGCACTTAAATCGAACTCCGGCACTGGCGGATTGAGCTCCGGCACTAACTCCGGCACTGGCGGGTTAAGCTCCGGCATTGGCTCTGTTAAGTCCGGCACTTCATTAATTGTTTTACTACCAATCAAGGGCAACGCTGCCTGACTAGGTGATAATACAAAGCTAATGTTCCTACCAGCCTCATTGTCTGGCGTTGGCACTTCTATCCCTTTTAAATGATATATCTTGCCTCGGTGCTGGCCTGCCGACTCCAAGTACCCTGCATTAACTAACTGGCTTAACGCAAGTGTCACTTCTCTCGTATGCTCTGAAGTGAGCGAACAAATACGCTCGTGGTTAAACCATGACTCAGTGATAGCGGTCATTAAAATGGTGCGTTTTAGCTCGCTTAGTTTGTTATAACCTTCACCATACGTTTCAATTAGGCGTTGGTGTAACTCTGGCGATACCATGTTTACCATACGCAGCTCTAATAAGGTTTGGTTTAACTCGTCTTTTTCGTATAGATGTGGGGGCTGCCAGTTTTGCGCTTTACAATTACTGTATATTTTAGGAATACCCGAGCCTGCTTTTTCGCTCAAACCAATATTTAAAAATATTTGATGAATAGCGGGATTACGGCACTGGCTATTACCGCCTGCTTTAGCTTCATGTACAGGCACTCGCATAAGCCCTGCATTTCTAAAGCCGATAAAGTCAGGGTGTTTTTCAATTAAAATATTACTTTCGGTACTAAAGTCTGCATGTGCGAGTGTATTAACAAGTGCTTCACGAATAGCCTCATGCGCTGGGGTTGTATCTTGCCGTTGCCCGCCATCGGTTAGGTTAAAGCCTACTTTTAAATCTACCGTGAGCTTACGGTAAACCTTACGATAAAAGTCAAAAGCATTTCCCGACCAAGAACCATCGGTATAAATTCGGTCTATCCAGCGGTGTGTACTGTCGTCTTTTTCTTGATAATCGAGTGCAAAACTTGGTAGTGCGTCTTGAATTGCATCCCACTTACCAAACATTACCAGGCCTGCAAGGGTTAAGCCTGCTTTGCCTGTTACGCGGTCTTTTTGCCAGCCACGTATTGAGCGCAAAAACTCTTGGTCGCTCAATTCTAAAAAGGGGTGTTGCGGTTTAGCGTCAACAAACATTTGCCTGTAAATGCGCAAGCTTTCGGGGTCTATATCGTCTAGGGTAAAGTGCTCTAAAATGCGGTTATCACGCACTTCCTCTTGCTCTGCCAGCATTTTATTTACTGTCGGTGGCAAACACTTTTGATCAGCATCGTAACGGCGCTGATAGGTCCCATTAAGTGGGTTCGCATTTATAAATACAGGGCGGCTTTGACGCGGAGCGCGTGGCACAGTAATCGCAATAACCGATTTGCCTTCAAGTGTTTCAACGCGCACATCGCTTTCGCTGAGCAAATTAATACTCACTTTATTGGGGTTATTAACAATATCCCAAATATTCTTAATTAGCGGCGCTGGGTTTGTTATACCCTCAACTGTAAACGTGCCTTTTTTTTCTTTAATGCCCAATAAAATTAAGCCACCACGAGTATTGGCAAACGCGCTATAAGTTTCCCACATATCATTAGGCACTGCACCATGGCCATCGCGGCCACTCGCCTGCTTACACTCAACCTCTACGCTTTCTTGCAAAGTTTGAATATCAATAATGTTCGCTATTGGGTCGTCGTTAATTTTATTAGTCATTATTTCTCACACAAACATTTGCTGTAGTAAGCCTTTTTTAAATAGCTTCGTTTGTTCTATTTGCTCATTAACAGCGTTTGTTTTTTTATCGAGTGAATCTAAGAATGCCATAATTTTATTTTGCTCGGCCTTTGAAGGTAAGGTAATTGGCATCTCTTGAAATACTCCAACATTAATACGCTTAGCCTTACGGCTACCATCGGCTATTTCCCCAAAACGTTTATAGAACCGCTTCTGCTTCACTACTTCAAGTACAAAAAACTTATTAACCAAAGAGCTTACATCTAAACTAGGTAAATCTAACGTACTTTCATAACCGTCTAACTCATCAGGAATTATTGCAAATGCACAGTTCAAAAAGTCTAATTTTCCATAAATAAATTGACCAGCCTTTCTTTTATAGTACTGAGTGTTCTCACTACCTTTACTGTCATCTTTTTTAGGAATTACGCCCTTACCCCAGATTTTAACTGTTAGCTTTTTAGCAACATCACCAGAGCTACCCTTAATTCTACTTTCGGTCATAACATCACCGATGGTTTTTACTTGCCACTCTGGAAAAGCATTTCCACCATTATCTTTAAAGTGGATTTGTTGGCTGAAAATTTGTTGCATTACGCCTTTTTTATAGTCTTTTAATAAGCGATGCTTTTCAGTTAGCTGGCTGATTTTTGTATCTACAGAAGCAAGGAAGTTTGCTATTTTTTGTTGTTCCGATTTTGGTGGGCAATAAAAATTAAGCTCAGATACAACTCCCCAATCTGAACGCGGCATTTTTGAACCTGATGACTTATTAGCTTCGTATATAAACTTATCTGTTTGAATATATTGATACAAGTATGAGCGTTCCAAATCTGAGTTCGGCTTCATCACCCATATTTCACTCGAGCAAATGCCTTCAAAAGTGGGCATTGCATATTTTTTTAAGTAAGGCCTAAGCTTACTAAATAAAATATCACCTGCTCCAAACTTATTTTTTTGACTCGCTACCTTATCGCTTGCAACACTGCCTAACAAGATACCTGTTCCTTGTGAAATGTGTTCCAGCTCGATACAAGGGTATAAAAAACTTTCAGTAACGGGATTAAATTTATTACTTTTGATTGAAACTAAGTCACCAAATCGAAAACGTTGGTATGGCATCAAGGGAGTAGGAAACCTTAATTTTGGAACTAACTTATTCATTTACCGCCCCAAAAGGCACTTCAATACCCAACTCATCACAAAAACCTGCAATTGTTTTGTCCGTTTCAAGCATCGCTTTATCATTTGCTATAAGTTGTTTTGCAATTTCATTTAAATCCACAAGTTCTTCATCTTCAAAGGTGTCGACGTAACGCGGAATATTAAGGTTGTAATCGTTCTCTGCTAAATCGGTTTGTGTAGCTGCGAATGCATATTTATCAATGAACTCGCGTTTGCTTACAACATCTAAAATTCGTTGTAAGTCTTCCTCACGCATTACGTTGTTGTTAGTGCCTTTTTCAAAGTGATTGCTGGCATCTATAAACAATACGTTGTCGTCGGCTTTACGGTGTTTGTTTAGTACCAATACACAGGTAGGAATAGACGTGCCAAAAAAGATATTAGCAGGTAAGCCTATTACCATATCAAGGTAGTTTTTTTCTTTAATAAGATGTTTGCGTATATGCCCTTCGGCAGCACCACGAAACAACACGCCGTGCGGTAATACCACCGCCATTGTGCCGTTGTCGTCAAGCTGGTGGATCATGTGTTGTACAAAAGCAAAATCGGCTTTACCTTTTGGTGCCAGCTTGCCGTAGTCGGCAAAGCGCTCGTTATTCATGTGTAGCGGGTTGGCAGACCAATCCGCCGAAAATGGCGGATTAGCTACCACAGCACTAAAGCGTTGCTCAAAGTGTGCGGGAACTTCTAACGTGTCGTCGTTTTGAATGTCGAACTTTGTGTAATGCACGTCGTGCATAATCATGTTCATACGGGCTAGGTTGTAAGTACTTGGGTTTTGCTCTTGTCCGTAAAACTTTAAATCGGGGTTATTAGCTTCTTTTGCAACACGCAACAACAATGAGCCAGAGCCACAGGTGGGATCGTAAACCGATTTAATGTGCGGGTTATTTAAAGTTACTAATTTTGCTAGTAATTTAGATACCATTTGCGGAGTATAAAACTCACCTGCTTTTTTACCCGCGCCACTAGCAAACATACCAATAAGGTATTCGTACGCATCGCCAAGTATGTCTATTTCGCTACTTTCTAGGTGAAAGTCGATGTTACCAAGGTGCTCTAATACTTTGGCTATTAACTTATTACGCGCATCCGGTGTTTTACCTAGCTTGTTAGAGGTTAGATCTAGGTCATCAAACAAACCGTTAAAGTCATCAGCGCTGTCTACGCCCATAGTACTTTGCTCAATATGGTTAAGCACGTTGGTTACATCATCAAGTATAAACTTATCGTTAGAACCGCGCTCAGCAAGTACATGAAAAAGCTCTGCAGGTTTTAAAAAGTAGCCAAGCTTATCAAGTGCCTCTTCTTTTACAGCTTCTAAGTACTCTTGTCCCTCTGCTGTAGTTTCGTCAATTTTAGCAAATACAATACCGTCTTCACTTAGTAGCTGATCAGCATAGGTATTGAGCTTATCAGACAGGTATTTATAAAAAATAAGCCCAAGTATGTAATCACGAAAGTCATCAGCCGACATGTTGCCACGTAAACTATTAGCAATATTCCAAAGCTGTTTTTTTAATTCTTGCTGGTGTTGTTGAACCATTAATCTAATCTCTTAATTAGTTGTGTAGAGCTTCTACATACGCACTGCACGTGCGTGTTAATCTTCTAAAAAGTAATCGCTATCGAGCGCTTTTACTTCAAATACTTGTTTGGTGCTAACGCCTAAGTTATGAGTAAGCATTAGCTCTGTAAGTTGTTTACCATCTACAAGCACTATGCGCTTTTCTATTAAGCCTACATATTCCAGTGCATCTTTACTAAAGCCGCTGGTGGTGATGAATACGCCCTTTTTAGCGCGGTGCATATCAAGTGCGCCCGCAAAGGCTTGTATGTCTGCTCTACCCACTGTTTTATTGGTGTAGCGCTTAGCCTGTAAATATATCATTTCGAGGCCGAGTTTATCTTCTTTTATTACGCCATCAATGCCACCATCTTGAGTATACTGAGTAGCTTGCCCTGCATCTTTACGTGAGCCGCCATAGCCCATAGCTAGCATTAAATCGACTACAAGGTTTTCAAAAAACGCAGGGGAGGCCGAAAGCACGGCCTGTAGTATTTCGTCGCTTAAGTTAGTGTTGAGTGTATCTACCGCTGCTTCTATCAGCTCTTCGGGTGTTTTGTGTGAGTTGCTATTTACTAAGCTGGTGGTGTTTTCGTCTAGTGAGTCGCTAGTATCTTTAGTACGGGTTTTAAAATCTAAAAACTCAGGATATTGGCTTAAATACTGGTTATTGATTTGTTCACCTGTTGCTAACGCAGATAAACCTTTGCTCGTAATGGTACAAAAGGCTCTTTTAGGTTGCTCAATTAACCCTGCTTTAACTAAGTATGTTTTAGCCCATTGCAAGCGATGGTAGGCATAGGTTTGTTTACCATTAGGTATACGTAGCTTAAGCTGCTCTACTGATAAACCGAGGTTTTGATAAACGCTTGCTTCAATGTCTTTAAGCTTGACGGTTTTACCGTTAGCTAAGCACTGCAGTAATGGAGTCATGAATGATTGGTAATCTGGTAACGACATACTATTCCCTGCCAAGCCGTATTAGTTAATAACTAAACAGCTAATCCTTTTGTTTTATTAGTTGAGATAATATACACATTAAGATTAAGGGGCAAAGATTATGTAATGATCATGTGTCTCATATCAACACAGTTGATGTTGGGTAGTAAGAAGAACTAAGAACGCACAGTTACAAACGCCTCCTCGTGCGTTTATGATTGTAATATCGGAGTTTTCACTATTTTTCTTAAACCGATGCACTAAACCTATAGGGTTTTTCGGTCTATTTACCTCAGTTGCTCACAGGTGATTTTTGTATTTTATGAAATAAGTTGTGATATTAGACTGTTTTTTATCCATTTGACGTATGTTCTGATGTATCAATCCTTGTTCACCATTGTCAATCACTCAAACCGATGCAGCAAACCTATATACCCTGCTTTAAACCGATGCAACAAACCTATAGTTATAAAACAATGGCTTAGGTTTATTTTGTGCTTTAAGCTCTGCTTCTCTTAGGCTTGAAAGAGAGTTTATCTGGGATTTCTTCGGAAAACCGATGCAGTAAACCTCTAGTTATAGATCAATGACTTAGGTTGGAATTTGATTTATTTCCCTGTATTTAGGTGTTTTCAGGGGGTTATTCCGGCTCTATCTGGGAAAACCGATGCAACCAACTATAGGGTTTAGGTGGTGGGCCGTAGGTAGCGCTTTTAAAAACTAGTTAAAGCGCTATCTATCCTGACATCACAAAAGCTGGCCAAAGAAGTCACCAGCCCGCAACTTACTTCTTCGTAATCTAAGTTTGATTGGGGTAAAGGTTTTTATCGCTAGTTTGTGCCAGCATTGAGCAACCCTCTTATAAAAAGTTTTCTTATTAGGGATTTCACATCCGTACCGATTTGATAATTGTACTATCGAAACGCCCTTCTTTGTTGACGACTTGCTTTCAAGTATTTCGTTAGTAAACAAAACCTCTCATCTGCAGAACTTCTATCATTAAATGGGGAAAATACTCTGCCTCATTACTTAGAATAAACCCCATGGAACTTTCCAATCACTTCCCAAATAACTATCTATCTGGGATTGTGATGCATATTTCCACGAAGGCAGCTTATACATAACTATTACAGGGGATTGATAAGAGAACTCCCTGTATTTCTGGGATTGTGATGCGTATTTCCACTAAAATAGCTCATACATAGCTATTACAGAGGATTGGTAGGAGCATTCCCTTTATTTCTGGGATTGTAATGCATATTTCCGCAAAAATAGCTCATACATAGCTATTACAGGGATTAATTGGAGCATTTCCTATTTATCTGGGATTGTGACTTGGTAGTGAGATATTTATCCAAAATAAAAGTAGCGTTTAAAAATAAAACTTAAATGGTCTCTTTAGAGACCTAAATATATACTTGCCTGTTCAAGTTAAATATTTGATTGATTTTTAGTCTTTTAAGGGACCTTTCAAAGGCCTTTATGAATAGGTAATAACTTCCATAAGCGTCTAACAAAGGGCACCTGCTAATAATCAGTCAAAGCTATTAATCTTTCTCCAGCTTTACATGAGGAAAACACGTAGCCTTGAGTTCTGGCGTAGTATTATCCCAAATAGCTTTGTAATTGTCGCTTGGAAGTAAGTCGTCACGTAGTTGTGAGTAGCGAAATGCCAATGGTTTTTTAACCAGTGCGTCAATAACATGCAAGTAACTAATATCACGTGCACGGCATCCTTTAGAAGCATAGACACGCGCTAACGTTTGAACTAAATCGCTGCCATAGTGCAGCTCTAAACGGTTGTCATATAAACGAACCAGTAATCGGCTACCAACAAGGCGTGACGGGACGCTATAGGTAACACGTTTCAATGAAATAGTACTCGTACGTGACACCGTTAGATAATGCTCGGTGTAATTGACGCTCATCGTCCGTGGTAAAGCATGTAATTGTCGCTGCTCTACTGCGTATTTATCACTTACACGGCGATTACGGCGAGCAACAATATCGGCAACAAACGATTCATAGACTTCTCTTGTCTGAAAGTCATAACTACCACGGATTTTTAATGCTTGCTCCAGTTGCGATTTAAGATGCCCATGAGGGCTCTCAATAGCCCCATTTTCATGCGCAATACCGCGGTTATTGCGGGTCGCTTTAAAGCCATAATGGGTGACTAATTCATTAAAGCGCTCTGTAAAATCGTTATCATTAGTGTGATTACGATAGGCGGCACTCAGACTGTCTGTACGCACTTCTTTAGGCACACCGCCGGCTGCTTTAAATGCGTTTTGCACGCCATCAGAAAAAGCAGCAAAGCTTTCACCGCCGTAAATCACTTGGGCGTAAGCCCAGCCACTGGCGGGCATACGATAATGAAACAACATATGCTTTAAGGGTTCACTAGCAATGGTAACGGGTGACTTCACATGTGTAAAATCACACATGCCTAATAGGCCATACTCGTGTGTTTGCAGGAATACGACCTCTTTGCTTGAGCCATACAGTGCTCGCCATTTGTGAATTCGACGCTCTAATGTACGCCGTGAGCTCGGGTTAAATTTGTCGGTGTGAAACTCGCAAAGGTGATCAAAAATTCCCACCGGAGTTAACGTTGCATCACCTTGAAGTAGAGGGACAACAATACTGTCCCAGATAGACTCAAGTGGATCTATACGCGTTCGCCATTGGCGTTTATTAGACAATGGCTGCTCATCCAGTTTATCAATGCGCCTTGCTGAACGTTCTGAAATACCTGCTTTCGCAGCCGCGATAACTTGGCTATTACGTTTTCTATGTTTCATATAAATAGTGACCTGCTGATCAGTGATTCGTGTTCCCGGCACAGTGAACTCCTCCGTTCAGCTGTACCGAACCTTATCAGATCAACCGGCCAGGATAATTGTCGCTAGACCGGCCACCGTAATTGTCGCTTAATAATTAACTTATTCACATATCCACAGTACCTATTAATTCTATTAAATCTATTAAAACTATAAGATCTATAAGAACTATAGGTGTCTGTAAGTTATTGTTATTAAAAGATAAAAACATTGTAACAGATCATATATTTGGTGTTCCGGATCATATATTTGGTGTTTTAGATCATATATTTGGTGTTTCGGATCATATATTTGGTGTTTAGATTACATATATTTGGTGTTTAGATTACATATATTTGGTGTTCTTTTTTAGAATAAGGTTCTGACGACATACACTATTTTTATAGTACATGTCTCATTGCTAGCATGCAAAATGATAGATTAAGCTCTTTTTTAATATATTTAACACAATTCTGAGGTTGAAAGTTTGTATTTGTGTATATGCGTAACATATTTTTGGTGTTGAGAGCTTGTATCTTTGTATGTACGTAACATATTTTTGGTGTTGAGGGATTATATCTTTGTGTGTACGTAACATATTTTTGGTGTTGAGAGCTTGTATCTTTGTATGTACGTGACATATTCTTGGTGTTTTATTTATTTGTAGGGCTATATTCGTCGTATTTTATGGGAAGTTATTAAAAATAGGTCTACGTGAGCATATTTTATATGAGCTACATTACATATTTTTGGTGTTATTGAGAGCACATACCAAAAATATGTAATATGCTTTTTAATATGGAATATCTAAATTATCTATAGTCAGTTTATTCGCAATATCTATTTCTTCTTTGCTGGATGCTTGTTCTGCGCGGTTATTACGCCTTTCAATCAAGGTTGTAGCTATTTTATTAGATAGCTTCTCATTACCAGTGTAATTGTATGCAGAAAGTAACAGTTTAAGTTCTGCAGTTGATAATTTTTTACCATTGCCTTCAGACTTTAATTGCTGCCTTTTAAGCTCTAGCTTTTTAATAGTTGTAATAGCATTGCGTTCATTAAATTCCTCAATATTGCCTTTTGTTATCCAACTCATAAGGAATTTGATAGCTATGATTTTGTTGCCTTGTTTTTTTAATTCGTAGCCAACTTCACCATTAGCACTTTCATAAAATAATAGTTCTTTATTTGTTGTCGGATTGGCCTTGAGAATATCAATGCTGCTTCTAATGCATCTCTGCATAAAAACCCCATTATTTTTAAAAGATAATTTATCTGATTTTAAATTCCCTTTTTCATCATATAGACCAAATAAACCTTTTAGTTCATCAAGCTTAATCAAGTGCATTTCGTAGCCGGGCTCTTTAAACCTACTAAGTATTTCATAGAGTCGCTTTGCGTATTCCTGTTTTATGCATAAAAAGCTTGTGGTATTGATCAGCGCAAATCCTTGCTTATACTCTATAAACTCAGACTTCAGAAGATCATTAGGTATCATTGTAAATGTGCGGTTTTTATAGCTTATATTTTTAAATATTGGTTTATAGTCAAATTCAATTTCTCCATTACCATCTTCAGTTTTTATACCAACGCTATATCGTGATAGCCGCATAGCTACAGGGTTAAGGTATGTCGCTATATGTTTTGGCGCTATATTGAGCCAATTGGAGAGCTGAGATGCTGAAAACTCGTATTTAGGGGTTGTTCCAACCCAATCACTTTCTTTCATAGTTGCAATCATGAGTGCAAATATATCTGCTTCACGGGCAGATAAATCTTGGCGACTAAATACTATCTGATGGCTCTTTTTTATGTGTTTAGGAAGAGAATCCCTTGAAACTACTTTCTTTTTCTCATCGATACTCATTTCTTCTTCCAATGTCGAGACTGTATTTGCTAGTTGATGACATATTCTTGGTGTTTTTACTAGATTACACATATTAGACATTAAAATATACTCTCTAATTAGCTTATATTTCGATGATGAGGGGAGCTTGTATTTCAATAGTCATTTTTTAAAATAACGATAAAAATATTCCTCAAGTTGTATTTTACCTACAAGCCACATTTGCCAACACCTACGGCTTCTTTTTTGGTAATTATTCAATATGAATAACTCAAATTATAAAACTAAAACAAAAATCAAATACCTCTAAAATACATGGACAACTCAAAAAACAAGGGATACACTTGTTTTAAATAAAAAGGGATTCATCTATGACCATTGAAAAGACTACTCACATTTTTCAAGATTTAAAGGAAGGCGCTGATCGCTATATAAAAAGACGCAATCAGAGGCTTTTAGTAAATCATCGTAAGGAGCTTAGAAGTTTTACGCGAGCTGAAGCATCTATATATTTAGATATTGATGTAAAAACTTTAGATAGGTATTGCGCTTCACTGGGTATTGACCCACGTAGACACGAAGATGCACAGTGGTCAATTGACATCGAAGAAATTTATAAAGTAAGAGATTCGCTCTCTGTTGAATTACGTAAAGAACCTAAGTTCAAACGTAGTGATAAGCAGAAAGCACAGATTATAGTGATTCAGAATCAAAAAGGTGGTGTTGGTAAAACAGTGTCAAGTGCAACAATAGGTTCAGGACTAGCTACTGAGTTTCATCAAGAGTATCGCGTAGGCCTTATTGATATGGATGGACAAGCTACACTATCAATGTATTACGCCCCTGAATCAGCACAAGAAGGTTGTTTATCTGTAGGCGATCTGATCATGGGAAACTATGAATTAGACGAAAATGAAACTAAAAAAGAAGCTATTTCAAGTGCCTTTTTACCTACTACAATTCCAAACCTCCGTATTTTACCTGCCTCACAATCAGATCGTGGTATTGAGGGGTGGTTTCATGAAGGCGTATTTAATAAGTCTCTAAGTTCGCCCTACTCTATTTTGAGTAAGATTTTAAATGAAGTTGAAGATGAATTCGATATTATCATAATAGATACCCCTCCATCATTAGGCTATGCAACGTATAACGCTTACTACGCCGCAACCAGTGTACTTTTCCCACTATCAATTACAGAAAATGACATAGATGCAACGTGTTCTTATTTTTCATATATACCGCAAGTCTGGGGATTATTGAATAATGCTAAGCATCAGGGGTATGACTTCATGAAAATACTTATTACAAATCATAAAGACAGTTCAACAACAACGGAGTTACTCAATAGCCTTAATGATAGCTTTTCACCTTATTTATACTCTAAAGAATTTAAAAATAGTGAAGCTGTAAGGCAGGCATCATCTTTATTATCAACGGTGTTTGATATGTCTAAAAGTGAGTACCCAAAAAGTAAAATGTCATACCAAGTGGCACAGCAAAATGCTTATGAAGTAACAAGTCAACTACAGCGCGATATTGTAAATGTATGGCGTAAGCAAGAGCAGGAGTAAAATTATGGCTAGAAAACGTGGAATAAGATCACCACTTGGCAACGCAGTCGGAGCGCAAGATGCAATCGAGTCAGGACAGAAAAGTAATATAGAGTCGCTTGCAAAGCAATTAAAAGCAGAGATCACTGGTTCTAAATTATCACTAATGGATGTATTACAAACCCATCTAGGGATAAGTAATGTTGGAGAGAGTGTATCCTGGAAGTTAAAATCAGGAAAAATAGCGCAATTTGTTCCTATTACATTAAGTTATCAGCAAGTTAAAGAGCTTACTTCGGTCACATTTGAAGTGAATGGTCGAGATCAATCTGGTCTAACCAAAGAATCTCTTCAAGATCTAGACTCATTATGTATACAACAATATTACCCAGCTATAGGCCGAAGAGTTAATGGCGTAATTGATCTGCTAGATGGCTCCAGGCGTAGAGCTAGGTTTTTGCTTGAAGCAGGTAAAATTAACTCATTTAAAATATTAGTCACAGATGACGATATTAGCTCTGGTGACGCTAAAGCATTAGCTAAGCAGCTGCAAGTTAGTAAAGAGCACAACTTACGTGAAATTGGTATGCGTTGTCAGTTAGAAAGTCAGCTTTATGAAAAAAAATATAATAAAAAACTCACGCAATCTGAATTAGCTGAAGAAATGGGCTTAAGCCAAGCCAAGGTAAGTAAGGCGCTAACTGCTGCCTCTATCGATAGTGCTATTATTGAGCTGTTTCCGGATATTTCTTTATTGTCACACTCAGACTACAAAGTATTAAATACAGTACAAAAAACGTTAGGTGAAAACGTAAATGAATTTATAAAGGATATAGAAAGCAATATAATTAATATCAATAGTGAATTAGTTCAAGACGATTATAAAGAAGCTATATTAAAAATAGTTACAGACGCTATTAAAACATACAAACCTAAGCCAACCGAGCAGGCTATCGTTACTCCACTTGCAAATTTTAGCAAAAAGAATACCTATGCACGTAAGCGCGTTAAAGGTAGAAAATTCGCTTATGAGTTTTCACAGCTAACAAAAGAAGTACAAGATACTTTAGACCAGGCTATTGCTAAAGTGTTGCAAGACTCGCTTTAATAATAAAGGTATTCAGTCATAGCTAATTTATGAGTGAATACCTTTTAGGTTCCTCAACGGAGATTTTGTTTTAAGTTATTGTTTTTAAAGTCTTTAGTGTTTTTTATTTGTAGTTATTCAGGCTGAATAAATCAACAGTATCTAGCCTGACTCACGCTCATATATCTGCTGGGTTGATATTAAAAAGTTAAAATTAAACTAAAGTATGAAACCAAGATTGTGCGCTTCAGCTTGTTATTTAATCGCGGCAGGTGCAGATGAAATATACGCTCAAAATTCTAGTTTAGTTGGCTCTATAGGTGTTCGTATGGACTCATGGGGCTATGAAGGTGCTTTAAGTAAGCTAGGCATAGAAAAGCGAGTTTTCCATGCAGGTAAACATAAAACGCTACTCGAACCATCAAAGGATGTGTCAAGCGTTGAACGTCAGTTCTTACAAAACAATATACTGGATAAATTACATCAGCAATTCATTAGCTCCGTCAAGCAAGGGCGTGGAGAAAGATTGGCAGATAGCTATAAAAGTTCCCTACATCAGGTGACTTTACCAACCTCCCTTACACCCCTTTTACTGCAGGGTTTTCGTGCTATTTTACTGTAGGAAAACGTCTGAAAATGGCTGTTTTAGACAGAATTTACCAGTTAAAACCTGAGATGGAAATGTGAAAAAATTCACTTTTTTATAATCGTTTACCAGCAAAATAGTGATGTAAAAGTAAATCCTCAACGCCTACACAGCGACCAAAATATAGCAGCTAAAGGTTGTTTTCTTTTTAAACGAATGTCGTTATTGTAGAATACATCTAATATAAGGATATATCATGTCAACTACTCACCCCTAAAGGGATGAGCTTGTAAAAGCGCTTGTTGACCAGACCACTAACTGAGGATTAGAAATGTTAGTAAACGATAATTTAGATGTAGAAACCTTGGAATGCCGCCTCAGTTCCACGTTCTTTCGTGGCACTGTAAACAGTCCTATTGAGTTATGGGCAGTCAACCACGTTGCGAAGCTAAATTATCTGGTCGAGAGGAAGTCGAATTTGCTGTGTGCCTCAAGCACAGTTATACGCACAACTCGAAGGAGATACGCGCTATGTTAGCGTATGTACTTAACAAGCATGGGAAGCCTTTGATGCCCTGCAAGGCCGCTAAAGCACGTAAGCTGCTTAAAAATGGTATGGCTAAGGTAATCAAACGTGCCCCGTTCACAATTAAATTATTGTATGGATCGAGCGGCCATACTCAGCACGTAGTTGCTGGCATGGACACTGGCAGTAAACACGTTGGCTGTGCAGCTATCGCAAATGGTAAAGTGATTTATCAAAGCGAGGTGGCTTTGCGCACTGACGTATCTAAAAAGATGCAGCAACGTGCAATGTATCGAAGGACTCGCAGAAACCGTAAGCTACGCTACCGCCCTGCACGTTGGTTGAACCGTGCCTCAATGCGTAAAGAGGGGCGCTTAGCACCATCTCTAAAAAGCAAGCTTGATTCACACTTGCGTGAGAAAAAGCAGGTTGAAGCTATCTTACCAATTTCACATTGGAAGGTTGAAACTGCTAGCTTCGATATACACAAGATAACTAACCCAATTGTGACTGGTGCCGGCTACCAGCAAGGCTACTACAACGTTAAAGCCTACGTATTGCAGCGTGACAATTATAAATGTCAAAGTGGACACAAAACGAAGCACAACGCCAAGCTGCACGTACACCACAAAGTACTTCGTTCTCAGGGCGGCACTGATACACCCAGTAACCTAATAGCGCTATGCGAGACGTGCCATAATGATTTACACGCAGGAAAGTTTGATCTGAAAGTGAAGCGCTCAAAGACTAAACATGCGACTGAAATAGGTATACTCAAAGCCCAGTTAAAACAGTGCTGGGATTTTGAAGAAACGTTTGGCTACGTGACCAAATTTAAGCGCGAGCAAGTATTGGGCTTACCGAAAACTCATTACTATGATGCCGTGTCAATTTGTTGTGAAAATGGCGAGCTTGTACAACAAGCCAAACATGTTTTACGTAAACGTCATGTGGCTTCTGGTGACTACCAACAGATAAAGGGGGTTCGCTCCGAAAAGCGGATACCAGTTGGCAAGCTATTTGGCCTAAAAAAACACGACTTTGTACAAACACCACAAGGTACTGGTTTTGTTAAAGGCAAGCGTAGCTCAGGCTACTTTGCCCTAGAAACTATTTTAGGTGATAAGGTTCACGCCAGCGCTAACATTAAGAAAAACACGGTTCGGATTTCTGCTCGAACCACTACGTTAACTCAACCAATGGAGGCGGCAATTCCTCTCGGCACTAAAGTACCGAGAGGAATTGCTGTAAACTGATGAAAAAAGTTTCACTAACTTTAATTTTACTCTGCGGTATTAGCTTCCAACCGAAAGCTCAAAATTTGGATCTTCAGGTTAATAAATACTCTCAAGCCAAGCGTGTGGAGTCGTTTGAATTAAACAACGTCCAAAGAAGTACATTGCAAACTATTATCCATAATGCTGAGATAGATAAACAAATAGATGCTGAATATGAAAGCGGGGTTATAGATACATTCGGAGATTTGAGTAGAAAAATCCCTTACAAGGGTAGTGAAATTATCAACGTAAATCTAAAGAGCAGTAAGAGCGGCTTAGATAACTACACTCTAAAACCAATTTACATCGCTTATGGCGGTGATTTAAAGTTAAGAAGAGTAGAGTTCGAATCTAAAAACAAAAAAATTAAAGCTAGGCTGTATTCATTTATGGAAAGTGACGAAAGTAATTCGCCTTCAACACTTTATTATGAATTCATTATTAATATGAATGAAAAAGAAATGTTTATAAAGCTCTCAAAGGATTGGCAGGTTATTAGCGCCACCGAAACACAGCAGCTGAAAACCCCTTCCGTATCTGGTAATGACACAATCGACGTGAGGTATGGCTTAACTGAACAGCAACTAGTTGCGGCCTCTATTAAGTCAGGCGTCTCGGAGTCTATAAACGGATGGACAGTGAAAATGCCACTAGTGCGTAATACCATGATGCTGATCAATTTTTTGTCTGTCAGTAGATCTTAATAAAATCTAACTTGAGTGATCGGCATCAGTCAAGGAATTTAGTTGTTTCGCATCGATTCACCTTTTAATTCCAACTTTATTGCACCGTGAACTGTAGTGTGGTGACCAATAAAATTAGTTACACCCTCTTTTTAGTTTCACTGTTGCTATATAGATGTCTTAATATTACTCAAACTTTTTTATTCTGTCATGACGATAGTTTTTTTTTTTTTTT
>NZ_WTKZ01000045.1:10271-13162 GCF_011378805.1 Pseudoalteromonas sp. Z9A6 | reverse complement strand
GTCTTAATATTACTCAAACTTTTTTATTCTGTCATGACGATAGTTTTTTGTTGAATAGCTTGGTGTCATTATACTTGATACAGAGTTTTCTATTGAGTTGCGTAAGCCATTAAATAACTTCACTTCTTCAGATTGCTTCAGGTAATCAAGTATGTTGTCACTCAGGGATTCTACTATTTCTTTAGCTTTCCTAATTTTAAAGTGAGTACCCTCAGCGAGTTTTAATAAATGATTTATATCAGGAAATTCTTTACTGTTAGAAAGCTTAAGCGCCATTTTATTGTCGATAGCCTCATAAATTTTTGTGTGTGTTATATCAAAAGGTGGGGAAAGGTAAACCCTCGACATATCTGGTGTGTACTGAAGAGCAAAATTTTTGAGGTGTGCATCACCGTTACCAATTAAGCAATTAAATACAATATACTTATACATTTTTTCAACTTCTGATTGGCTATTAGTGTACAAGCTTGTTGCTTTGAGTAGTGTTTCGTAATTGCCCGTGTATTTTGCATCGGGATCATTTGGCTTTTTTAATAAAGTGGTAAAGTCTTCGTAGCCTAGCTTTGTACCATCTTGTGCTGTGTCGAAGCGTTCTATGACAAATGTTTCGAGATTATGGGATAAATACGTTTTAGGTGGCTTAAACCCGCAGTATCTAGCTGCTTCCATACATACAAATTCATTTACAGTAAGTAATGGAAATTCAGAATCAAATGATTTTACGATTAAATCTTTTTGTTGGACTGTTCTGTCAGTTTTAATATTGCTGGCATTAGGAATGCTTACTTTAGGTTGTACGCCAGCTAATGAGTTTCTTAGATAGTACTTTTCTAATAGTTGAGGGAATAGAGGCTCAGTACTGTTGTAAGATAAGATATCGTTCAGTGGAATAGTATCTGCTTCTGGTAACGAAAGTTCACTTTTATCGAAATTTTCCGAGAAAACCCATTGATCGACGCGAAGCGGTGTCGATGGGATGAATCGGAATAGTTAGCCCTGCTCTTGAATGTATTTTTGAATTGTATCAGCAGCCGCATTCCCAACAGAGCAAACAAAATATCCGTCAGACCAAAATGTTTTTTTAACCCAGAATTGCTTTTTAAACCATTTAAATCTCGACAGACTTTGCGTTGTAGATTGTTTAATTCTCCTAACGTAACTCGCAACACTGATATTGGGAGAGATCGTTAGCAATATGTGTATATGATCTTTGTCCACCTCGATCTCTTCGATATTAAATTCTGAGCGCTCTGCAATTTCAGTGATTTTTTGTTTTACAAAATCACCTACATCACCTTTTAACAATTGTTTTCTATATTTAACCACAAGTATTAAATGTAGCGCTATTAAATATTTACAGTGAGATTTAGTTTCATATTCCATCTTGACAACTCATTTCCATACAGTAGTCTATACAGTATATGAAAAAGACGCTTAGATACAACTACAGGCTAAATCCTACGCCAGAGCAAGAAGCTAAACTCGTTGAGTTTGGCGCGACAGCGCGTGGCATTTGGAACTTATTGTTGTCTGAGAATATGCGTCGATACGAGCACGATAAAACGTTTTTGTTTTACAAAGACATGGCCTCACTACTTAAAGATATCAAGACGTTCGAAGAGTTTACGTGGATTAAGTCTTTTGACTCGGCAGCAGCTCAGCAAGTTGCTCGCGACTTAGAAACAGCGTTAAAGAACGCAATCTCGAAAGGCCGTTTGCAGCGCTTTCCAAAGCATAAAATCTCATATAAAAAGAAAAAACTTCACAACGATAGTTTTCGAGCGGTCAATAACTCAAACTGTATCCGCATTGAAAATGGCGCTATCAGTATCCCAAAGGTAGGCAAGATACCCATTATCTTGCATCGCAAACTAGCAAGTAAAATCAAGACTGTAACTATCCAGTATCACCACGGAAAATGGGAATGCAGTATTACTCAAGAAGTGGAGTGCAAAACAGCGCTTCGCGTTTTAAAAACAATCACAGGTTTTGACATTAACTCAAAGCAAACGGTAGTTGGCTCGAACGGCTACGTGGCCGACAATCCAAAGTTTTTAAAGCAGTCAAAAACAAAGTTAAATCAATTGCAACGCCAGCTTGCACGCCGAACTAAAGGTTCAAATCGCTGGCACAAAACCAAACAACGCATCAACAAATTACACGGCAAAATCTCACGGCAAAGGCTCGACTTTGCACACAAAATTTCACGCCAGATAACCAATGAAAATGACATTTTAGTGTTCGAAGATTTAAACGTAAAAGGGATGCAAAAGTTCAATGGCAGCATGGTTGCCGACAATGTGATGGGCTTAATTACTCAGCTTTCAAAATACAAAACTGAGCTTGAAGGTAAACTCTATCACGAGATTGGCAGGTTTGAAAAATCCACTGGGGTTTGTTCTGAATGCGGCCAACATCATGTTTTAACATTGAACGACAGATATTTCACATGTACGGCTTGTGAAACTAACCAAAACCGGGACTTGTCAGCGGCTAAAAGCATAGCAAAAACAGGTGAATTAGATTTGATTGCGGCTGGGATCGTCGCAAGGGTTACCCCCACATCTCAGCAGAAATCAGCCATTAAAACGAAAGTCTTCGAGCTATCGAAGTTTGCTGTTGGAACTGAGAAAAAAGAAGCAGCCTAGTCTCTAAGTCAAGGCTGTAGAAGCCCATTGATCGACACGGAGTGGCGTCGATGGGTAGTTCACATGATAGCATGCCAATGCCTTGCTCTCCTTGTAGAGCGAGAAGGTACATGTCATTTACTTTTGCATACCTTGCTAACTTGTCAGCTATAAAGCGACGATTAAAGCCCTCTGGTAAGTTCTGTGAAAAGATAGGATGCAGAGAACCTGAAGAGTAACCGTCTATACCTTTTTTTTTTTTTT
>NZ_WTKZ01000045.1:0-10261 GCF_011378805.1 Pseudoalteromonas sp. Z9A6 | reverse complement strand
AAAGATAGGATGCAGAGAACCTGAAGAGTAACCGTCTATACCTTTTTTTGTCATTGTTAACGATATGTGCTGCTTTTCTTGTGTCGGCTGGTAATGATGAGTTGAGCCATGAGTTAATATACCAAGCTCTGTATTGTTAGTGCACACGGTAATATTTTTAACTTTACTGGGTAAGTTTGGATTTGTACTCATTATTCATCCTCTGAGAATATATTTTCAATTTCATCCCAATCAGGTAGCGAATACTTTTTTTGAGAAACATCAAACTGTAAATCAACAGCATCGAGCAAGCGCTCAAAAATATCGAAAGAACCAGTAAATCGGCCATTTTCAATTTCTGAAATTGTTGTTTTATTAATGCCGGATATTACTGAAAGCCTTTGCTGTGTATAGCCTAAAGCCTTTCTACTTACGCTGACTTTCTTCCCAATTTCGACTCTGTTAGTCATACAATTACCAATAGGATTTATTATGCAGCTGACATTGTAACCTAAAATGCCAGCTGTTATCTATATAGCTAACATCAAGCTAAAAAACCATTGTGTTAGCCATATGGCTAATGTGGTGATTCAGTTAACTCTGAGTCTATATTTATTTGGTAACTAGAGGTTTATGAGTAAATGTCTGCAAAACTTCCTCAAAAAGAGTTTTGATTTAAATCCCTTAATTTCATTCACTTAAGGTTTTATTTTGAAATTATTCAACCTGAATAAATCAAATTTATATTACAGGCTTTAATTTAGACTCTTTATTGAATTCAGCTTAGGCTTAATGATACTAACCAATTTAATGCTCATATCGGTCACGCTTTGTAACTCTATGCTTTAGGGGTAACGTATGCGTTATCATGTACTACATAGATTATAATACCTTTAGCAACTTCATGTACTTAGCATTTTTTAAAGTGATAGAGTGAACTCGAGTGTTGACCTTGGTCTTCTCACTTAGCCATAGATTCTAATGGCAGAAAGACAGCCTCTACGGTTTTTAAAGGACGCTGAGAAAAACCTCAGGCATAAATAGCGCCAGCTATCTAGGAAAGTAAAGGCGCGCTAATCTAGTGAAAGCACGATTAATTTTTGTTAAATATCATTGTCAGTTCGCAAGTTGTATTGCCTATCTTGTGGCACTACGGATATAGAACGGGACCTAAATGCCGCCATTAATATCTGTGATAAAAGTATTAATCGCGGCTGGACAGTCATTTATACTTATTAAAGCTGCGCACTACCGAGCTGAAAAAACCTCAATAGTTACCCCACCAAAGGAGCCGATAACTTCTGATGCCACTTTATCAGAGCGTATTTTTCTTTGTGATCTAGCATCAAAATCAGTTAAAGCTTTAAGCTTAAGCTCATTACTTTGAATTATGATTATAGGCATTGGTGCTGTTACTGTTTTTATTCCAGCATCAAAACGTATATTTGCTGCCGGTTGTACGCGAACCTGCCGGCGTATCCTAAGCAGCTCCCCAGGAGTTTGCTTAATTTTATTGATCAATTGCTCAAGAGGTACGCGGTATTCTGGCCCCGATCTATCAAACTCCTCTTCAATTTTAAGTAAAAGGTCTTTTTTAACCGGCTTTGATAGCGAGTCTTTTCTTTGCCAGGCGAACCGAATTGATTGAATGTTTTGCTCTGAATAACATCGAATATGCCTATATAGGTGCATAGTCATAATACCAGGGCACTCTGCGCGAAGCGCTTCAAACCGGTCTTGCCTTGTTTCATACGTTTGAATGATATGGTTTTCGATATCCGTTTTTGCCGCGTTTATTTTATCCACCAGCTCAGGGATAGTAATGCTTGTTGGGTTTTGGGCAGGGGAGAGCCAAATAACGCCGACAGTGCGCCGCGCTGATTTTTGTGAATAGCCTGGTTGTATGTAAAGGTCTTGGTAGCAGGATGCCGCGAGTTCAACAGCCTTATGTCCGGTATGTTCTTCTGCTGCAATATATTTAACCGGTTCACTTTCCATTCCCTTTGAGGTACAGGGTAGTGGGTAGGCAAGAGCGGCCAATGGTTGCGTATGTGTGAGGATTGTATTGAGAGAACGGATATTGTTTTTTAACTCATCAAACCGATCCGCGATAAAAGGCATGGCATGCACTCGATATTTGTAGTGATAGAACAAATTACAGTTAATAGGTTAAGACTAGACCATCATGCAATATAATGGAAGTTAACCATGAAATTCTTTTAATATTAACTTTTGTGGTACTACTTTGGCTGGCCTCGCCCTGAGATTAGAATGAGAAAGAGAGAGAAAAAATAGAAAAAGCAATGAAGTTGGCCGGGAAGGAGCTCGGGGTTAAGGGTTTGTTTATTATAAACCCTTAAATGCATGATGGTCTAGCTGAGCCCTTCCTTGAAAGGGTCGCTCATTGTTTTTTGCTCGTTAGCCATTATGTGACTTTTCAAAGTTTAAAGCAGCATAACAATTTATTGTTCATGATAATATTACTCAAATAAAATATACGGAATATAAAATATGCATTTTTTAAAAAACACAGCTTTAACGATTTCGGCGCTAACCTTAACTGCTTGCATGTCAACTCAGCCGCCTGTGATAACAATGCAGTCAAATGACGTTTACCAGTTTAATGATAAATCTAGCTTTGCATTAAATGTAGCTAATATGACCCGCAAAACAGCTGGGCTATCTGATGTTGATTTGCCTGAAAATGCTCAGTTTAAATCGAATAATGCGTTAGTTGGTGCCGAGTACGCTCTAGCATTTCTTTCAGATGGATTAATAGACCTTGCAGGCAGCATGGGAGCGCAATCACAAGCAGATAGAGCATTTAACTGGAAACCTATGCTTGTTTTTTTGGGTGAATTAAACGAACAAGACCTTGATGCTTCTGCGCTTAATCTTGTTGAAAGCGGTTTAAAAGAAACGTTTAATAATATTGCTGGTACAGAGTACGTTGGCATTGCCAGATCAGACAACGCCAGAGATAGTAATAACTTCATGTATTTTTATAAAGGTGGCGCATTGTGCAACGCCGAAACGCGCAAACTTTACATCTATACTTCACCTGAACCACATCCTCACTTTGTCGATTATGACCCCGCTGTTTTTAACGGTTCATGTGCTTCAGCTGTAAAAATAGAGGTTAATGGTAAGGTGAATTATAACGGTGAAGTAAAAGACGTTGTAACTATGACGATCCTAAATGGCTATGAGGGATTTGACAGTATTGCCGTTGCTACAGCTGGCTTCTCTATAGTACCGAAAGAGTATGGTGTTTGGGGTGCTGATATAAAGTACACAGTGCCAGCTCCCTACGTTGTTCATAATAATACGATGTACTTGTTCAGCACCAGCAATAGATCTTATAAGTTAAATAATTCTGTGAGATGAGAGTTATCAATTGTTAGTCGGCTGCACTGCTTTCAACCCACTTGTAGGTGAACAGTAAAGTTTGAAACTTAAGCACCAGATAGCTGCGGGTTAGAAATTAAAAAAAGATAGACTGCTTAGAATGGCTGAACTCACAACAATAACCGGCGATATGAAACAATTAGCTAAAGATAACTCTTGCCATTTAAGTGTTGAAGTGGTAAACATCTGTTTTCTGTTTGCGAACAGCGAACATCCATAAGGAGAGCTATGCTAAAAAATCAAGATTTACTTGTAGTACTTAAAGTCCTTAGTTTTGAGGAATCAAGCCATGAGTCATTATCGCTAACAAGAGAGTTACAAGGTGAGGCATGGGTGCACCTCGGTAATGATGTAGAAAAAATTAGTCAGTATGACATTAAGCAAGAGGAGTTAGTCGTATCAAATGAATTAGAAGATTTTGATTTAAAAGAGCTATCAATTATTGATGAATTTTTACAAGGATCTAAATATGAATTTGATAATCAATGGACATACCGTAAGTTAGCTCAACATCTTTTCATATCTTTAAGTGAAGCAAATAATGCTGTTAAGCGAAGCATTGATGCGGGTTTATTATTCCGGCTAGGTTCTAAAAGTATTAAAGTAAACCGTACAGTACTTGTAAATTTTATTCGTTATGGTGCTGGAGTTTCATTTTACACTGAGCCTGGTCGTATAGTTCGTGGGATACCTACATCATACGCAGCACCTGTTTTTAAAGAAATATTTGCAAGCTCTAACGTAACTCCCCCTGTCTGGCCATGCGCTAGGGGAACTGCTAAAGGGGTCGCTATAGACCCATTATATAAATCTGTAACAAAAGCAGTAATGATTGATAGTTGGCTATACCAACAGCTTGCTCTAGTGGATATATTTAGAATAGGCACAGCTAGGGAAAGGGAGCAAGCACTTCCTTTTCTAGAACAATTAAACAAAGGAAAGATATGAGAACTCCAACAGAGCATGAATTAATGCTAATGAGTGTTGCTGATGCACTAGGTGAGAATCTACTAGGATTGGTTACTTTTGTTGGTGGTGCAACCGTTTCATTACATCTTGATGATGCACAACCAATAGATATTAGAAGTACAAAAGATGTAGATTTTATTGTTTCTGTTACGAGTACAGCTGGTTATTATTCATTGAGTCAAAAATTAAGAGACGTTGGATTTAAAGAGTATATTCCAGAAGATGATGAAGACGCACCTATTTGCCGATTTGTTTGTGATGGTATCCTTGTTGATGTAATGCCAGATGATGAGAGTATTCTTGGTTTTAGTAATGAATGGTTCAAGCCTGGCCAAGAGGATCCTGTAATGTATGATTTACCACATGGGATTCAAATTAAAATAGTTAAAGCAAAGTATTTATTAGCAACTAAGTTAGCAGCGTTTTTTGGGCGCAAAATCGATATTTTAGAAAGTAAGGATGCAGAAGATATATGTATTCTAATTAATGGCAGAGATGCTTTAATAGATGATATTTTTCAGGGACCGCCCGAATTAATCATCTATATTCAGCAAAATATGTCAAATTTTATGGCAGATAGTCAATTCGAATATCTTTTCGCAAATGCGTTAAATGCTGAAGAGCCTGAACGAATTGATATAGTTTTAGAACGGTTCCATCAATTAGCATCAGGGAAGGTTTAAATGGAATGACAAATATAATTTGTACTGGGAAAGGCCCTGCGCAGCCAGTTAATGCAGATACAGTAAAAGAATGGAGTATTCCAAATGGTAATGTTTACCTTGTATGTGATGGTATTAATCATAATCAAAAAACATTAGCAGCTGTTAATGTTTTCGCGGAAAACTTAGCTAAATCGAATTGGACTAACATTGTTAATCCTAAGCAGTTGTTAAGGAATAACATTTTTGAAGCACTCCACTTAATGTCACCTGAGCACGACAACCTATCTTTTTGTTGCTGTGTAGCAGTTGTTTCTGAAGAAAAGATGACTTTAGCTCACTGTGGAGATTGTCGGATAGGAAGCCTGACAGATAAAGGTGTTAAGTGGCTAACTCAGGATGATGTGCCGGCCTTAAAACTTTATAATAAGGGAGTAATATCAAAAGAGACTTATGACAAATCTAGGCACTTAATTTCTACAAAGTTGAAAATTGGCTCAAATAACCGTAATTCACTCACGGTACAAACCATGGCGACTGCTAATAATCAAGTTTTGATTCTTTGTAGTGATGGGTTTTGGTCTGAATCTGAATATTTATTAAACACAGATGTATCAAACGTGATTATGCTGATCCAAGAAGAAATTGAAAGATTAGTTTTGCAATCTGAAGATAATTTTAGTGTAGTGATTGTATAAAGCCAAATGAAAGTTGCTTGCTAAATGCTTTAGGCTGAGGTATTAAAAAACGTCAGAAAGAGCCTGTAACGGATTTTGTGTAACTGCCCGTTATGTTTTTACTGAGGCGCTCCTCTAATTTACTATAAGCGTATAGCTAACGTCCAAGGTAACAGTGGATCTAGGTTATTGTCGGAAGACAATAATGTTTGAAACTTTTTTGCCTTCCCAGTCCGTTCCTTTCGTGTCAATAGAAGGTATGTATGACAATAAAGATCAAAACTTAGATTCAATCAACGTGCCTATCCAAAGAAAAATTGTGACAACAAAGATTGAAACTCACTTTTGGACAAAAATGAGTTAGAGCCGAAGGACGGCTCTGTGCCATGAATGGACATTGAAGATTCTTAATGTGTGAAGTCAAGATTTGACCCCATTCGCTTGGAGTCAGCCAGATCAGCGCTGGCTCACCTTTGCCCCAAAATTATTTAGGCGACATTCTGCTTTGTGCTGTGGCTTTAAGTTCATTATAACCAATGATAGGGAAACCCAGAGTTAATCTAAGTTTCTTAAGAGTGTTTTGAGTGAGGGCTGGTTATAGACACTGGGGGATTGTGATGCAAGCATAAACTTCCCGAAAGTATTTAAAGGTAATGTAGTGGTTAAAAATTGATTAATTGGTACATATATATTGATAATATATACTTAACAGCTAGTTTAGCTAAGAATCATTAGAAATTATTAAGGAAAAAGATGGAATTTTTAACTGCGACTATGTTGTCAGGATTAATCTATGATGGTGTTAAAGAGGGCGCTTCTATTGGTTTTGATTTATTAAAACGTAAATTAAAAAATTGGCTCATAGATGATTCTGAAATTGAAAAAATTGCGGAGTTGTTAATTGATGCTGGTATAAACGAAGACTTGGCACCTCACGCCATTGAACGAAAAATTACAGAACATCAAGAGTTAAATGAGTTTCTTAAAAATATCAAAAATTCAGGCGATGTTGTTAATGTTACGCAAAGCACTAATACAGGCCACAATGTTTATAGCTCAGGAAATGGCAATGTAAGCATTGGTGATGTGGTCACTAATAAAGGAAGTAGCTGAATTGACTAAAGAGCCGTCCGTACATCAACAAACAGAAAAAGGCCATAACGTTTTTGCCAAAGATGAAGCATCAGTAGAAATTGTAAGTTTTCAAATAACTGACTTGTCTTCAGACGGGCTAGAAACATTTATTAAAGAGTTTGCTAGGCTAGTAACTCATAGGTGTTGGTCTAAAGCTCTCATCTTTATAGAAAGTTTGAAAACTGTAGATAAGTTAGATTCAGAATGTAAAAGTCTACTCAAAGTCCTTGAATATAAGCTCCACGCGACTCAAGGAAAGCCTTACGATATAGTGCCAGATTTATTTTTAGAGTTAATTGAAAGTGAACGCTCTACTCTTATTGTTAAAGATATTGTCGAAGCTGCGTATTTACATTTTTTGAATAAGATTTCTTCGGAAAGAGCCTTAAAGCGATACAAGTCAAGTAAGGTTGCCAAGAGTTTATCTAAAGAAACTTATTTTGAAAAGTTAGCTCAGTTAGAAGAGCTTAACGAGCAAATATCTAAAGGGACTGTTGGAATTAGAGAACAAGACTTATGCTCTTACGTAAGATGTGCTCTGAGACTTGGCGAGTATGAATTATCCCTCGATCTAGCCAAAGAATTAGTACTTGAACATCCTAACCAAAATAGCACCGTTCTAAACTTACTTTGCAGTGCATACAAAGTTCATAATTTGATTGGTACTAAACATTTTTGGATGATAAACCAGTCGCTAATTGACTTACTCATTGAGACAATAGAATCCGTCAAAGCTCTTTCTTCTAAGATTGATGATGGAAGAGTATTTCAAGCAGCAGCCGTTTTACTTGCTACAACATGGTTTGAGGACGTAGATTTAACAGAGCTTTGTGATGAGCATATTGAAGAAGCCGAAAAAGTCATCCCTGACATTAGAACGCGTCTTCAAACCAACATTCCAGTCAATACTAAACCTAGCAATAAACTCCGCGCTCAAAATCCTGAAGACATAAACGAAAATGATTTTCCTCAATTATCAATGACTTATTTAAAAGGTGGTATTAATAAAAGGCAAGTCAAGAGATGGTTAGACAAAGGTGGTAACGTAACGGCCTCTAAACCTCAAATCAAGCAATTTATCGAAATTTTTTTAAGTGCCATTGCATTCGATCCGACTGACTTACGAGATAAACAAAAATTATCGGATAATCTTGAAAAATACTTAGTTGAATATGAAAAAATTACGCAAGAGATTAACCCCCAAGCACTTTATCAACTTTGTCTAAGCTTGAACCAAATGGGGTTGAACTATCAAGTTACAAAGATAATAGAACCATTGCTTCCTCAAAAACCTTGGGCTTCTCCAATCATAGATGCTTATTCAGAAGCATTGTTAGGCTCTGAGCAATTTGAAAAATTAGATTCTTTTCTTGCAAATATGGATAGTGAACAGGATAGCTATCGACTAGCTGCTGTGCGAATCTCAAGGGAGTTTTTATTACTTGAATTTGAAAATGCCAACACACTAATTCAAAAATCATTAGCTAGGTATCCGCGATCAAGCTACTTTTGGACTTTGCTAATTCAAAATAGCATTAAGGTTGGATTACCAGAGAGTGATATTGAAAAAAATATACATGAAATTCCAACGAGTCTGTTTGATGATTACTCATATGAGAAATTACAATTAGTTCAATCTATCTCGGTGGTAGATGTTGCTTTTGCCGAGTCAATTTTGTTGGAGTGGTTTATTGATGATCCGGCAGGTATCGCAACCCACTTAACTAATATTCATTTTGGAACTTTATCTAAATCAGACAAACGTATAGAGCGAAGCTACCCCTCTGATCGTTGTTTCGCAGCCGCAACTTATAGAAAAGGTAAAAAACAATTTACTAAGCTGTTGGTGGAAGGTTGTGAAACTAATGAGTACCTATTAGATGTTGACAGTCCTCTGGGTGAAATGTTGCTTGAAATGGACGCTGGTGACTCGAATCAGTTAGGCATGGATACAGTAACCTTAATAGAAAAACTATCTCCAATTGTTGGTGCATTCAGGATTTCTTTAGATATCAGGTCTGCTATCAATGCTGGAAATGACTGCTTTTATCAGATGACGTTTAATGAGCAGGAAGGAATCGATGGGTTATTAAAACAAATAGATGTTTTCTCAGAGCAAAAACAGTTAATTGAGCCACATATTGATGGACAGTTGATACCACTTTTGATGAGAATAAACCGTTCTTTTAAGTACGATATAGTTAAAGGTGCATTTATATACTTAAGCGATAAGGAAAGTAATAAGTTCCTTGATTTGTTTTCAGAAGGAGAGCCCATAGTTGATAAACTAGTTTTGGATGCGCTTTCTTTAGTATATTTCAGTTATACTGGCTTGGCTTCTGCGCTTATAGAGTCAGATATAGAAGTATATGTTTCAGGAGAAACAAAAAATATAGTTCTTACTTGGCTTGAACAAATGGGACGAGAGGATTATTTATCTGTTGGCAAAGTCGATGGCAATTATTTTAAAAAGACTGCAGAAGATATTGCTAAAGACCAAAATGTTAAGTCGCTTAGAGAGCTGATTGAATACTGTGAAGAACTAACACCAATTTCTTTTAACGTACCAGAGCCTTTGCTAAGAATTAAAGACATTTTAGATATTTCACATTATTCCTCTGTGAAGCTTTCTGTCTCTCATGGTATCCCTATCTTCTGTTTAGATACTACTTTCTGTAATTACTACAGAACGCTAGAGCTGCCAATTGCCAACGTTTATCAGTTGGTCTTAAGGGTTAAAAAAGGCGCTATAGGTATTGAAGAGAGGTTAGCAAGATGTAATGTATTTTCTCACCTAAGGGTGCCCATTTCTCACACTGATGTAATAAATCTATGTAGATCAAATGAAACTGGGCAATTCTTAGCTGCTAAGATATTAAAGATGAACTCCAACTCCTATCACTCACCCGAAATAGCACTTCAAGTTTTAACAGAGTGCTGTATCAAGTCAACTTGTACAGCTTATCTAGGTACGTTTGAAAGCCTAGATTTGTCAGAGTGGAAGTTCACTGAAAATATTGTATATGCTTGCTGTAGCTCAGCAATGCAATGTCTCGAAGGAAAATACTCTGAAAATAAATTTGCCCAGCTAATTGTAGAAATTACGTTTAGATTAAGAGGTCTAAATGATGTTACAAAGCTTGTTATGGAACTGTTTAGGCGATTTGCGAGTGGCCATTTTCTGGATATTCAAGCTATTGATGAAGAGATAAAAAGACTTGGATTGTTAAGACAAAATCAACAAGGGAAATAATAGTCTCTCCAAAAGATTCAAAACAACTTTAGCAACTTAAATTTACCGAATGACAACTTTACTTGCTAAATAGAGTATTGTGTTTAGCTATTGCTGGGATCGTAATGAGTCAGTCAGAATGACTGTTTATGGGGTTTTGCGCCCATCCCCTCGAAATTAACCTTAGTCTAAATTTTTAA
>NZ_WTKZ01000044.1:0-34276 GCF_011378805.1 Pseudoalteromonas sp. Z9A6 | reverse complement strand
TCCCCATAAAAAGAAAGATGCCAGTCAGCTTAACTGACTGGCATTAGCCAAATGGCGTTTTTTTTAGAAGTTAGCGATTAGTGAGTTTTTTCAAACTCATCAACTTCACGCTCTGCTTCTTCTTTAGATTTACCATACTGCTGCTGGATTTTACCCACTAGCTCTGTACGGCTACCTTCAATTTTGTCTAAATCGTCGTCAGTAAGATCGCCCCATTTTTGTTGAGCCTTACCTTTAAGTTCGTTCCAATTACCTTTCATACGATCGCTGTTCATAAGTTTCTCCTTACTTAGATTTAATTAACGTTCAGTATAAAAGGAGCAAGGCGTGTACCAATGAATAATAATGATTTTATTGTTTTTATTATCAGTTGGTTATATTTTTATGTTGAGCGATTTTGTTTTTAATATTGCGCTATTTATTAAAAAATATACATAGCAGCCTGTAATTATTGCTGACATAAATCAGGCCGCTTTGATGTAACTCATTCTTAAATTTTTGTTTTAAGCTAATATGCAGGTATTAAACAAAGTAGTTAACCTGAGTGAGTTATGAATACAAAAACGTGTGAATACGGAGTGGGTGACTGCTCATACAAAATGGCAGGTGAGTTAGCAGGTATTACACAATTGGTGAATGCGTTTTACGACAATATGGACGCTTTAAAAGAGGCTGAAAATATAAGGAGTATGCATTCAAAAGACTTATCGGCATCGCGTAAAAAGCTTGCTTACTTTTTGTCGGGCTGGTTAGGTGGTCCTAAATTATACGCTGAACATTTTGGTAGTATTAACATACCTCAAGCGCATAAACATTTACATGTAGGAATTGAGCAAAGTGATGCATGGCTTTTATGCATGCAAAAAGCGGTTGATGAGCAACCTTACGAAGCCTCATTTAAAATTTACTTAATGGATCAATTACGAGTGCCTGCAGATCGAATTAGAATGGTATCTGGTAGTTAATATATGTGGAGTATTAAAGTTAGGGCTCTGGGTTTTTAAATATTTACTTTATTTCATTTAGAGTTATCATCGCGAATCGAGTTAAAAATCTTAAAAGGGATGGAATATAGAATGGAAAAAGTTGGCTTATTAGTAATGTTATCGTTTGTTTTTTTGTCGACAACAGCATCTGCTTCACCACTTATAAAGCAATGGGCTGGAACTGGCATGGATGCAGATAAATACTTTTGTGAATATGGTGATGGTGAAGTAAAGGTTATATACGGTAATCAAAATTGCCCATCATCAAACTAGTTTAAGATATTAAATATCAACCGCAGCGTCGCTGCGGTTTTTTGTTACAATGCACACAAAGCAATTTAGGGTAAATAGCTGTGCTGCCGGTTCAAGACATATATCAACAACTCGTTACTACATTACAAAGTAATCCTATTACGTTATTACAAGCGCCGCCTGGTGCGGGTAAGTCTACGTGGTTGCCGCTGCAACTAATGCGCGATGGGCATTTTAAACGTATTGTAATGCTAGAGCCTCGCCGTTTAGCTGCACGTAATATTGCCAGTTATTTAGCAAAGTGCCAAAACGAGAGTGTTGGGCAAAGTGTGGGCTTGCGGATTAGGGGCGAGAGTAAAGTAAGCGCTAATACGCGCCTCGAAATAGTCACCGAAGGCATGTTAACGCGCATGCTGCAAAACGACCCCGAATTAAGCGATATTGATTTACTGATATTTGATGAATTTCATGAACGTTCAATTGCAGCCGATACCTCACTTGCCTTTGCGCTCGAGACCCAAAGTGCGCTGCGTGAAGATTTAACCATTATGCTTATGTCGGCAACTCTTGATACTGAGCGTTATACAGCGTTTTTTGACTGCCCTGTAATTCAATCAAGCGGTCGCAGCTATCCAATAGACGAAGTATACATACCCATAAAAGAAGAAAGTCGCTGGCTTGATGCAATTCCTAACATAATAAAACAAGCACTTAATGAGCAAACAGGCAGCGCGTTGGTGTTTTTACCTGGGCAGTTTGAGATATTACGCGTGCAACAAGCACTGAGCGATTTACCCAGTAACTGCCAAGTTGCAACGCTATTTGGCGAGCAAGATAAAGCTAATCAGCAAACTGCTATTGCTCCTGCACCAAACGGCATGCGCAAAGTAGTGCTTACCACCAATGTAGCCGAAACTAGTTTAACTATTGAAGGTATACGCATTGTAATTGATAGCGGCAAGCGCCGTGCAGCCACCTTTAATTTAAAAACAGGGGTTACAGAGCTCACAACACAAAGTATATCGCGCTCGTCTGCTGTGCAGCGCGCTGGGCGTGCAGGGCGAATAGAGCCGGGCATTGTTTATCGAATTGGCTCAAAGCAAACCTTTGAGCGACGTAATAGTCACGACAATCCCGAAATACTCACATCAGACATAAGCCAACTTATGCTTGAGGCAAAGCAATGGGGAGCCAGTATTGATGAGCTAACCTTGCTCGATAAGCCCACTGAGCAGCAATGCGAGCAAGCAAGTAATCTGCTTAACATGCTAGAAGCTATTAATAGCAAGGGTAAGCTCACACCGCTTGGCAGTAAAATGTTAGGGTTTGGTGCTGATATTCGTTTGGCGCATATGCTATTAAAAGCACAAATACTTGATGACCAACTCTCTGGTATTTTTAGGCTCGCTATTTATTTAGTGGCATTACTTGAGAGCCGAGTAAATAGTGCAAACGAGTTGAGTTTAGCGCTACATAGCCAACAGCAACGTCCGCATCCGGTATTTAAACAACAGTTAAAATATTGGCAAAGCCGCTTAAAAGTAAAAGACGAAAACAGCGAATTAAATACGCATTATATAAGTTTGCTGGTGGCATTGGCATACCCCGATCGCATCGCTAAAAAACGTGGTAATGGTTATTTACTTGCCAATGGTGCTGGTGCTGAGTTAAATGTCGATTACTGGCACAACGACGATTACTTAGCCATAGCAACCATGGGCGGGCACAAAGGTGGGCGTATATTTGCAGCCACCGCACTTAACCCATTTGAGTTACAAGAATTTTTACCGCATTTATTTAGTGAACTTACTCGTTGTGAGTTTGATGAAAAATCAGCGCGCTTTATTCATCAAGATGAAGTGAAACTCGGGGCTATAACGCTCAGCAGCCAGCCTAGTAAACAAAAGCTAGATAAGAGCGAGCGTGCTAAAGCGTGGCTTAGCTTATTTACTAAACACGGTTTTGCTTTATTTAATGAGCAACCTGATGCGCAACAATTGCTGATACGTATGAGCCTAGCAAGTAATTTAATGCCCGATAAATTCCCGCAAATAAACGAGCAACAACTTATTCAAAATGCAGCGCAGTGGCTAGGCGTGTTTTTAGAAGATATTAAAACGCTCACGCAGCTTAAAAAGTTTAACTACTTTGAAGCATTACAAAACTGTTTTGATTGGCAACAACAAACCGCGTTAAAAGCATTGTTACCACTGCGCTTAACGGTACCAAGTGGCTCAAATATAAAAATAGAATACCAGCTTGATGGCCCCGCAAAGCTAAGCGTGCGTATGCAAGAGGTTTACGGCTTGACCAGTACGCCTATGCTTGCCAACGGTAAATTGTCATTGCTTATGGAGCTGCTATCGCCAGGTAAACGTTCATTGCAACTTACTCAAGATTTAGCCCACTTTTGGGCTAGCAGTTACCGCGATGTGCAAAAGGAAATGAAAGGCCGCTACCCTAAACATTTTTGGCCAGACGACCCAGCCAACAGCGTTGCAACAAATAGAGTAAAGAGCAAAATGTAGGTGTTAATTTACTTAAAACTGATTTTGTTTGATTATTGAACTTACTAAGGTAATGTACCTATAAAATATTTTTAACTACAGGGAATAGTCAATGAGGTTACTTTTAACGTTAGGTTTGGCTCTAGTAACTGCTTTTTCGGCTTATGCTGAAAAGCCACTCGACTTAAATGCATTTGCGCAGCAATACTATAAAACAATGACCGCAACACAAGCACCTAACGCAGGTGCTAAAGAGCTTGAGGCTTATCTTGCATTGTTAACCGATGATATTGGTAATCAGCATATTCCGTATCAACCGGATGACTCACGTACTCCTGATGGCAAAGAGCAGATGCGCAAAGGTATGAGTTTTTACTTAGGTGCGCACACGTTGTTTGAAAGCACACTGCTTAATACATTTGTGTTTAATGATACAGGCTTTGCTATTCGTTATAAGAGTCATGCAAAGGGCATTCACCCGCAAAGTAAGCAGCCAATAGAATACACCTCCACAATGATGGAAGTAATAGAACTTGAAAACGGTAAAGTGGCGATGATACGCAAGTATCACGAATAAAAAATAAGGATATATATGAAACATTTACTGATCGCACTATCAATATTAATGCTTAGTGCATGCGCTAGTACAAAAAGTGATTTTAGATTTGATGGTTCTACACCTGAGTCAACTCAGGCGGGAGTTCATAAAGTTTTAAAGACATTAAAATCTCAAGATGTAATGCGCTTTATAGGCGCCTTAATTGCAATTCAATTTTCTGATGTGCAAAGCGCAGAAGATGTTTTAGGCGACCCAACCATGATGAATGAAATGAATTATTTTATTATTGGTAAAAAAATTGATGGCTTAAATTATTATGAAGTACTGGATCTTGCGAGTTCATCTTCGTCGAAAGTGGAAGTTTCGGTAGCGAAATAGTTTCAGCTTTTTGTATTACATTAAATGTGTAATACCAATTCGCAATAATACTTAATCATTTTGCGAGGCTAAACGTGTCGCTACCTGCGTTAAAAAATTCTCATTTAGAACAACTAAATAGCTAATTTTTTGCCTAGCTATCAACACGTTTTTCCGCCCTCACAATAGACCACTTAATTAAGCGAATTGGTATGATTTTATGTCTATATTAAATATATTATTGAAAGTGCTAACGTTTTAACGCTATAAAACTTAATAGTAAGCTTTGTTTATACCTGCTCATGAATTTATACTACGCTTTAGTAAGAAGCTAATTATTTATAATTTAGATGCAGAAGTCTAAAACATAAAACGTAAGCTACTTTGACTTAATTCTACACGATTAGATAGAGACTATGACATTAAGATTTTTTGTAATAATAGGTACTTTGATTTTAATGTGCTTTGTAACGAGTTTATTAGTTGGGTACCGCTATTTTTTTAGCCTGCCGACTATAAATACTAGTATTGAAGATTATCAAAATCGTGAATTACTGAGTCTTAATATTGCGCTTGATAGAGAGTTTATATTTTTAGAAACACTCAATTATGACTACGCCGTATGGGATGACACCTATGATTATATGGCTGATTTTGACGCAGAATATGTAGATTCAAACTTTGTAGGGGATACCTTCTATTCTCTCAAAATTGATGGTGTGTTTATCTACGATGTAAACTTTAATATGGTTTACGGACAAGCGTATGATTATATGAAGCATACGGAGTTTGATGCGCCTGATTTAGATTTACAGGTTAATAAATTAAACCGCGCAATTATTCCTAATCCAAAAGCTGCTAATGAAGACAGTAGTTTAAGCCATTCTGGTTTTTTACAAACAGCGGGCGGCCCTATCATGTTTGCATCGCATGTAATAAAGCGAACAGATAAAACAGGTGAGCCTGTTGGTAGTATTGTTTTTATAAAAAAAGTAAGACCGTCGTTGATCAAATCCTTAGCGGAAATTGCACAAGTGGAGCTTAGCTATACACAAATAGCACACGGTAGTTCTTTAAACGATATTGCGACGCTTAAAGGGAGCCTCCAAGAAGAGGACATTGCCACTCAAAGGAAGAGGGTGATTCTAGATGTAAATGGTAAGCCATTGCTTGCTTTGAACGTTAAGCACCATCACCAAACACTGCCAGTTTTATTTGATGATTATTTAAAGCTTATTTTGTTAATGTTTTTTGTAATGTCATTATTAGGTTTTTATATTGTAAATCGTTATTTTATTGAACCGCTTATTAGTGGTGCGTCCGCTATTAATTCAATGTTGGTTAAAAACGATTTACAGCCTTTGAGGTTCACTAATCAATTTTTAGAAATGCGCGTTTTAATTAGCGGTTTTAATGCGTTAATTAAACAAGTAAAAGAGCAAAATTTTAAGCTCGAAAAAATAAGTAAAATTGATGGGTTAACCCAAATTTACAACAGGCGTGCCTTTGATGAAATTATAGCGGCGCAATGGGAGCAGGCTCAACAGCAACAAAATGCCTTTGGAGTAATATTACTTGATGTAGATCACTTTAAAAATTATAACGATTTTTATGGTCACCAAGGTGGAGACAACGCTTTACAGCTCCTAGCATGTAAATTACAACAAATGGCAAAGCAAAACAAAGGAACAGTCGCGCGCTATGGCGGCGAAGAGTTCATATTATTCTTTAAAGAGCTTTCTTATGAAGAGTTTGTAGATATATCTCAGCAATTGCTTTTGGCGGTTCGGGAGTTAAATTTACCTCATGAAGCGTCGCCTGTACGTAAATATTTAACAATTAGTGCTGGGTGTGTATTTGCTACAAAAGAAACCTTAAGTGGTAATAATGTGTCTATCCAATCACTAATTAAAGAAGCTGACATAATGCTCTACGAAGCGAAAAACTCAGGTAGAGATAAAACATCAATCAAATCTATATAATTTAAGTCAATTATTAAAGATGCATCAGCTGTTTTTTATTATAAAACGCTTAAACCTCTTTCCCGCCATGGCTCTGCGCTAGGTCATCAAGTTCGGCGCAAGTGTAATCAAAACCACTTTCGTCGTATTCGTATGTCACTTTTACACTATCGCCGCCATTAAAAAGTCGTGTTTTTACATCGTTAACCGGCCAGTCTTTGAGCTCGTGTAAAAATCGGTTAGCAACTTGTGAAGATTCAAAACAATAGCGAATTTCTGTTTTCATAAATAATAAAGCTCTGGCTGTTTACCCCAGCTGCTAGCGCATTATTAATGGGGCGATCATGATTCGGTTACAAAAAATAAAGAGTTAAATTGTAAATTTTGTGTTTCAATAAATGCATTAAACTCGGTACACACTAACGTACTTTAATTAACAAATGATGACGACTTTACATGCATTATAAATTTGCTCTTATCGCAAGCTCGGTTTTTATACTAAGCGCTTGCGGTGGTTCAGGCTCCGATGATACGCCAACCGTTAACGGAAATAAAATCCCCATTTTGTCAGTCGCTGATATTCCTAGTGAATTAAGTAAAGGCCAAACAATCGAGCTAACAGCAACAGCCAGTGATAAAGACGGCACTATTACATCTGTTGTGTGGCAACAAACGCAAGGGCCTGAACTAATTAGTGCGCCTTTAGAGGCAACAACTACTTCAGTAACACTGCTAAATGCGCAAAGTTATAAGCCTGTTGATTACGCTTTTTCGGTCACTGCAACCGATAACGAAGGGGCAAGCAGTGTAAAAACGCTAAGCTTTACTGCACGTAATAGTATGGATGACATTAGCGCCGCACGGTTACTACACCAAGCAACAATGGGACCTAAGCTTAGTGAAATACAAAACGCACAAGGTTTAAGCGAGCAGCAATGGCTTGATAAGCAAATAGCGCTACCTATTAATTATCACCGTGATTATTTAGTAAAGTTAAATGACGATGACGACTTTAAATACATAAGCCGCATAGACGCATGGTGGAGGTAGTAATGCAAAGTGACGATCAACTTCGTCAACGTGTTGCATTTGCGTTAAGTGAAATATTAGTAGTGTCGGATGAAAACAGTGCCTTAAGAGGGCAACCTGAGGGCATGATCACTTATTACGATTTGTTACTAAAGCATGCCTTTGGTAATTATCGTGACTTACTCGAAGATGTCACGCTTTCGCCTATTATGGGAACTTACTTAAGCCATTTGGGTAACGAAAAAGCAGACGATACACTTAATATTCGCCCAGACGAAAATTACGCACGTGAAGTAATGCAGTTATTTACTATCGGCCTTGAAGAGCTAAACCTAGATGGCAGCGCCAAGCTTGATGCACAAGGTAATACTATTGCTACTTACGGACAGGTCGAAATAGAGGGTTTTGCACGCGTATTTACTGGTTGGACGTTTGCCGATAGTGAAACATTTAAGCGTAAAAGTCGTGACTATATTAAGCCAATGGAAGCATTTGACGAGTACCATTCTAGTAAACAAAAAAACCTTACTAAATGGCGAGGTTATACCACAAGGTTATACAGCAGAAGAGTCATTGCAAATAGCGCTCGATAATTTATTTAACCATCAAAATGTTGCGCCATTTATTACTAAGCAGCTTATTCAACGATTAATTACGTCAAATCCAACTCCCCAATACGTTGAACGAGTAGCTAATGTATTTATTGATAATGGCGCTGGTGTACGCGGCGATTTAGCGGCTGTAGTAAAGGCTATATATTTAGATGATGAAGCACGGCATTTTGGCTCAGTGCTTAACTATCAAGGTAAAATTAAAGAGCCTATTTTAAAAACCGTACAGTTTTGGCGAAATCTCGATGCTAAATCTTTGGCTGGTTACTATAAAACATGGAATTTAATAAATAGCTACGGGCAAGGACCCATGCAGTCGGCTTCGGTATTTAACTTTTTTAGGCCAGATTATCAAACCGCAGCTTTGCGAAATGAAGGTATTGTTGCGCCAGAGTTACAAATAGCAAACGATGCAACACTGATTGGCACCATGAACGCGCTTTACGCAAGTTTAGTGTGGAGTACCGCTGAAGCACACAGTGATTTAAATTCAAATGGTATTTATGTTTATATTCAAGACGACATGAATGTGTTAGAGAAAAACGGTGTTAGTGCGCTATTAACTCAGTACAACACGCTATATTTTGCAGGCGCAATGAGCAGTGACACACGCCAAGCATTACTTGATTTAGATGCCTACTTTAATGAAGAGCAATACCGTGAACGGGTTTCGTATTTATTATATATGATTGCTATTTCACCTGAATTTAACGTGCAGTATTAGGAGCGCATAATGAGCATTAATAGAAGAGAGTTTTTGTCTTTATGTGTAAAGGCAGCGTATCGACTGCCGCGTTAACGAGCCTGCAATTACAAGCATTAACTGGAGCGACTAATGCCGTTGAGCTAGGTGATTATAAAGCATTAGTGTGTGTGTATTTATACGGGGGGAATGATTCGTTAAATATGCTCGTTCCGCTTGAAGGCGAGCAACGGAGTTTGTACGAGCAAAGCAGGCAAAACCTAGCGGTAGAAAGCCCACTTGAGCTAAGCATTAAAAGCCAGTTTGCCGGTGGAGTAGGTATTCATCCTTCACTTGAACCGATACAAAATGTGTTTGAATCTCAAAATTTAGCATTTATAGGCGGGGTAGGTACTTTACTCGCTCCCACAACATTGAATGACTATAAAAATAAAACAATAGGTTTGCCTAAGCATTTGTTTTCGCATAACGATCAGCGAGCTGCGTGGATGTATGGTCGAGAAAAACAATCACTTAATAGCGGGTGGGGCGCACGACTTTTAGAGCGTTTAGAGTTACAAGATGAGTTTGCAGCTAATGTATCACTCGACGGTACTAATTTATGGCAAACGGGAAGTGCTAGCAATGCATTTGCGCTTAACAAAAGCGGCATTAGTAGTATTAACGCGTTTGGAGGGTATCAACCTCGTAGCGAGCACGTAACCGCTATTATGAACCGCTTACTAGGCAATACGAGCCATCCGTTAAGTACAGCTTATGCCAATGGCTTAACAAGTGCGATAAATAACACTCAAGCAATGAACAGCGCGTTAGAAAGCGCGCCTGCACTTATTACCCCATTTAGCGATAATAGCCTTAGTGAGCAATTTGCCGCAGTCGCTAAAACAATTAGCGTACAGGCAAAGTTGAGTACTCAACGCCAAGTGTTTTTTGTTTCTATGGGGGGGTATGATACCCACGACAACCAATTAACAACGCACCCTGCTTTATTAAATACGTTAGCTCAAGGGTTAAGTGAATTTGATAGTGCGATGAAAGAGCTTGATATGGCTGATAAAGTGACTACGTTTACTATGTCTGATTTTGGTCGCACGTTGACCTCAAATGGCGATGGCACTGACCATGGTTGGGCAGGGAACCAAATAGTAATGGGCGGCGCAGTAAAAGGCGGCAATATATATGGCGAGCTATTAACTCAACATTTGGATGGCCCACAAGATACCGGTGGCGGTCGTTTAATTCCAAGTGTTGCTAATGAACAGTACTTTGCCACATTGGCTCAGTGGTTTGGTGTGCCAAGCTCTGAGCTTGTTGATATTTTTCCAAACTTGAGTAACTTTGATCACACAACATTGGGCTTTTTTGTGTAATTAGTCGCTAATAGTAATCTAAAAGCACTTGTTAGTAGTATAAGCTACTGGTTAATAGTGCTTAATTGTTTTAATAATAAAAATCACACAATATAGGAATCATAAAATGAAAGTTTTAGTGAGCTTAGTTAGTCTAATCGCTTTTTTACTCGTCATACTGCCAGGGCCTTTGTATAAATTTGGTATTGTAGAGCTAGGAACTGCGTTTGCTGGTTTTAAATTTGGTGTTTACGCTGGTGGCGCTGCATTGGTGCTACTTATAATACAAGCGTTATTTATGCGTAAAACGTTAACGCTAAGCAGTGGTGTTATTGCGCTTGTGTTTTCGGTTGTGGCTATTGCTATGCCACTTAACATGATGAACAAAGCTAAAAGCGTACCGGCAATTCATGATATTTCAACAGATTTAGTTAACCCACCAAAATTTGTAGCAATTGCGCCACTGCGTGCTGAAGCACCAAATCCAGTAGAGTACGCGGGTGAAGAAACGGCAGTACAGCAACGCAAAGCATACCCTGAACTGGCAACGTTAAGCTTTGCACAATCTAAAGCCGATTTGATGGCAGCAAGCGAACAAGCAGTTAAAAATCTTGGTTTTGCAGTGGTAAGTGCAAACACGGCTACAGGTATTGTAGAAGCTACAGATACAACCACATGGTTTGGTTTTAAAGACGATGTGGTAATTCGTATTAAAGATGAAGGCAGCCAACGTTTTGTTGATATTCGTAGTAAATCGCGAGTAGGGCGTAGTGATTTAGGAAAAAATGCAGAGCGCATTCATTCAATTATTAATGAACTAAACAGCTTACTTGCAAAATAATTAAATTTAGCGCCCTAGTACTAACGATTGAGCCCAAACACTGTTTGGGCTTTTTTTGTGCCTATTTTATATTGTCAGGTTCTATTCACGGGCTATGGACTATGCTGTTGATGATTTTAATTTTTAACCACTATGGAGTTATTATGAAAACAGTAGGATATGCAGCAAAAAGCCAAGGTTCTGAATTGACAGAGTTTTCTTTTGAGCGCCGCGATTTACGAAATAACGATGTAGAAATTGAAATTTTATACTGTGGTGTGTGCCATTCAGATTTACACGCCGTACGAAATGATTGGGGTGGCAGTGACTATCCGCTAGTACCTGGGCACGAAATTGTTGGTAAAGTTATGTCGGTAGGTAGCGACGTTAAAAAATATAAGCAAGGCGACACAGTTGCTGTGGGTTGTATGGTTGATTCGTGCCAAAGTTGCGATCAATGCGATAACGACGAAGAACAATTTTGCCGCGAAGGCATGGTTGGTACTTACGCAGGCAAAGACCGCGTTAGTGGTGAAATGACCCAAGGTGGGTATTCTAAACATGTTGTTGTACGCGAAGAGTTTGTACTTTCTGTACCAGAAAATTTAGACCTTTCACGCGTTGCACCGCTACTTTGTGCAGGTATTACTACGTATTCGCCACTTCATAAGTGGGGTGTAAAAAAAGGTAGCCGTGTTGGTGTTGTTGGTCTAGGTGGGCTTGGTCACATGGCCGTTAAAAATGCAGTTGCAATGGGCGCAAGCGTTACGGTAATTGGTCGTAGTGAGTCTAAAAAAGATGATGCGGTTAAATTGGGTGCTCAGCACTACTTAGTGTCATCTAATGATGACGAAATGAAAGACTCGCAATCAGCCTTTGACGTGATTATAGATACAGTCCCTGTAAAACATGATTTATCTATTTACACACCGCTACTTGATGTAGATGGTACATTAGTTATTGTTGGCCAAGTTGGTCCAGTGGATGAGCTAAGCACGGTGCCACTGTTAATGGGTCGCCGTCGTATTGCAGGCTCACTTATTGGTGGCATTGCACAGACGCAACAAATGCTCGACTTTTGTGGTGAAAATAACGTGCTACCTGAGTGCGAAATGATCAACATTGACGAAATTAACACGGCATACGAGCGTATGGAAAAATCTGACGTACGATACCGTTTTGTTATTGATATGGCATCGTTAAACGCTTAATTTCACCTAAAAAGAGCCGCTAATTAGCGGCTCTTTTTGTATTTTAAATTAACCAGGACTCAGTTAATTAGTTGCTTGCGCTGTTGGTTGCTGTTTGTTTAGTTGTAAGTAACTTAATAGCCACATACCCAAACCACCTAAAAACAATGCAGCTGCTACGTAACCTGTTTGATTAGGTGCGGCACCTTGCGCTATTGCAATTCCGCCAACCCAAGGGCCTATAGCATTGGCTGTATTAAATGCGCACTGTACTAAGGCACCAATCATAGCGTGGCCTTCGGGCGCAACGTCCATTAAAAGCGTTTGAATCAGCGTAGCCAAGCCCACACTGCAACCAATAAAGAAGATCACCGCGTAAAGAGCCCAAATATTATGGCTTGCCGTTACATATGCAAAGGCAAATACAATAGTACATACAAGCGCAAGGCCAGTCGTTTTAATTGCTGATTTATCGGCAGCTTTACCCAGTACATAGTTACCGAGTGTACAACCGATACCAAACATTACCATTGCGATAGAAATAGTATACGGGGCTGTTTTTGTTACCACTAATATGGTGTCGGCAATGTAAGTATAAATACAAAACACTCCGCCAGAGCCAATAATTACAATACCCAAAATGGACCAAACCAGTTTATTTTTAAGTACGCCAAACTCGTTTAGTAAGTTAGAAGGCTTAGCGTTATCGATATTAGGCACTACTTTATAAACAAAAACAAAAGCAATAAAGGCCAGTACTGCAGCGCCAGCTAAACAATAACGCCAACTTAAATTTTGACCTACAAGTGTAACTATAGGCACGCCAACAATAGTAGCCACAGTTAAACCCATAAACACCTTAGACATAAAGCTAGCACGCTTACCTTTTGGGGCAATATCTGATGCTAATAAAATAGCAGCACCAAAATATGCACCATGAGGTAAGCCACTTAAAAATCTAAATATTACAAGCTGCTCAAGCGATGTTGCCATCGCGCTTAACCCGTTTGAGATAAACATTAAGCTTATAAAAATGAGCAATGCTTTACGCTTTCTCATATTAGCTGTAGTGAGCATTAAAATAGGGGCGCCAACTACAACACCAATGGCATAAGCACTAATTGCGTAACCACTTTGTGAGGGCGTTGAGCCAAATGTTTCGCTAATTAGTGGCAGCATAGGCATCATCGAAAACTCAGATAATCCTAAAATAAATGTGCCAAGTGCTAATACGAGTAAAATAGCGGTTCTGTTAAGTTGACTAGATGCCGACGTTACATCTGATGTCATAGATGATCCCTTAAGATTTAATTTTAAAAGTGAAACAGCGCAATAAATTCTGAATAGAAAATATTATATGTATGCTTAAATTTTGGTGTGAGAGGGTAGTCTGTGAAAGTGCTATTTTAAGTTAAAAAAAGTACAGAGTCATGCATAAATTAGTGTTTTTGTTAGGTTTTTAAAATATTAATTAGAAGAAAATACTACTTAAAATTCATAAAATAAAAAAACTATTTATAAAGCAGGCGCCTGTAAGGTATTAAATATTAGCTGAAAGGCTATTTAAAGCTTATATTTACAGTATAGTTACATATTGATATTACATTAATTTGCTAATTTTAGGTCAACAACCCTAGTGCTAATTTACTCCTTAAGGTTTTTATATGTTTGGTATTTCTAAAAAAAACGCAAAAATTGAAGAAATGGAGCTTCAATTAATTCAAAAGCAGTCTGTTTTATCTGCAATTAATAAGCATGTGGCTTATATAGAGTTTACCCCTGAAGGAATAATATTAGACGCAAACCAGTTGTTTTTAAAAACTATTGGTTACAGTAAAGAGCAAATAATTGGTAAGCATCATCGTATGTTTTGCGAAAGTGAGTATGCAAGCTCAAACGAATACAGCAAGTTTTGGCAAGCATTAAAGGCAGGTGACTCTAAAGCAGGATCGTTTTTAAGATACAAAGCGAATGGTGATAAGCTTTGGCTTGAAGCAACTTACTTCCCGGTTGAAGAGCACGGCGTAGTTACTAAGGTTATTAAAATAGCCTCTGATATTACGGCTAGTTACATACAACGAAAGGCACAAGAAGCTATCGCTAGTGCACTTGATAAAGCATTAGCTACGATAGAGTTTACTCCTGAAGGAAATATTTTAAGCGCAAACCAAAACTTTTTAACAACAATCGGGTATAGCTTAAAAGATATTGTAGGTAAGCATCATAAAATGTTTTGTACTAAAGTGTTTTATGAGAAAAACCCACGCTTTTGGAATGAGTTAGCCGAGGGGCAGTTTAAGTCAGGAAAATTTAAACGTATTGCCGCCGATGGTTCAGAAATTTGGCTTGAGGCTACTTATAACCCAATATTAGATAGCAAAGGTAATGTAATTAAAATAATTAAGTTTGCGTCAAATATTACCGATCGAATTAATAATAACAGTGCAGTAATAGAGGCTGCTGCAATAGCGTATGAATCGGCGCTAGCTACTGCGCAAACAGCTAAAAAAGGCTCTGAAATACTACAAAGTTCTGTTGCAAACTCCGATGCCATTGTAAGCCAAGTACTTAAGTCGGTAGATTTAATTAAAAATCTTAATGAACAATCAGCTGTAATAGGTTCCATTGTTTCTACAATCAGCAGTATTGCTGATCAAACTAATTTACTGGCACTTAATGCTGCAATAGAAGCTGCACGCGCTGGGGAGTACGGCCGTGGTTTTGCTGTAGTAGCTGATGAAGTAAGGCAGCTCGCAGCCAGTACGAGTAGTTCAACTAATGAAATAGCGACCGTTGTTAAAAATAACCAAGAGCTCACTAATGATATATCAAGGCAAATAACGTCGGTTTCAGACTCTTCAGAGCAAGGCCGGGAGCTTATTGCGAATGTATCTGAGGTCATTAAAGAGATTGAACGCGGAGCAGATATTGTTTCTCAAACAGTAGCTAAGTTAAATACTTAACTACTGTTTGCATCATTTTTTACGTTTTAAGCTGCTAATTAAAGTGCTTAAACACACCTAACAACATTATAAATTGATAAAGTGCGACAATATGTCGCGCTTTTGCTTTTAGTACTCATTATATAATTACGCCAATTATTACAGTGGCATAAATTAACAATGGTTTATAAAAGCAAAACTCAAAAAACTTACTTACTTTCCCCTGTCGCACTTTTTATTAGCGGTGTGCTATCTCCTTTTGCATTTGCCGACGATACGCCTTTAGAAGTAATTGAAGTACATGGACATGCTCAAAATAAGCATTTAGCACTTGGTTCGTCAGAATCGTTATTAAGTGATTTAGGTGTCGATTTTTCAGCCGCGGGCGGCGTATCTAACCTCCCTATTTTAAATGGTTTAATGGACGACAGAGTTAAAGTGTTAATTGATGGCGCAGATGTTACCGCTGCATGCGCTAATCATATGAACCCGCCACTTTCGTATATTTCGGCTAATCAAATTACGTCTTACAATGTGGTTGCAGGCGTGTCGCCAGTAAGCGCGGGCGGCGATAATATTGCCGGTGTTATAAGCGTAAACTCTATTTCACCACAGTATAGCGATAAAAGTGAATTAGATTGGCACTCAGGTTATGTGTCAGCAAAGTACAGTAGCGTTGATAACGGACGTAAACTTGGTGTAGGCGCTCGTTTAGCAACCGACAAGTTTAGCCTTAATTATCAGGGTTCGTTTAGTGACGCAGATAGTTATGAAGACGGTAACGGCGATGTAGTATTAGATACATTGTATCGAGCACAAAATCATAGTTTAACCGCAGCTATGCGCGATGATAAACAGCAATTAGTTATAAAGCTAACGCATCAAAAAATCCCGTATCAGGGATTTGCAAATCAGTATATGGATATGACCGATAACACCAGCTACGGTGCAATAGCTCAATACAAACGCTCCTTTGAAAACAGCGAGCTTGAAGGGCAAGTTAACTGGCATAGCGTAAAGCACGAAATGGGTTTTTTCAGTGAAGAAAAAACAGGCATGATGCGAATGAAAACCGATGCACAAGATATAAGTACGCAGCTTAAATGGCGTATTGCCCTTGATAAAAACAGCAGTATTTTACTCGGTCAAGAATATTACAATTACAGCATTGATGATTGGTGGCCAGGTATCGAAGGCTCAACCATGATGGGACCAAACGATTACGTAAATATAAATAATGGCAAACGAGAGCGCATAACGGCATTTGCTGAATACGAGAGCCAAATAAATACAAAACTGTGGCTAAACGCAGGTGTACGTATTGAAAGTATTAATACCCAAGCTGGAGAGGTTCAATCTTACAACGATGGTATGAATATGAGCATGATGGATATGGACGATATAAGCAGTGTGACCATGAGCGATACGTCTACAGATAACACTATTGCTGCACAGAATTTTAATGCTGGCGACAGACATAAAACCGACACTATAGTTGATGCTAACTTATTAATTAACTACCAAATAACAAATTATGATGAGCTGCAATTTGGTCTTGCCCGTAAAAACCGCGCACCTAATTTATATGAGCGATACAGCTGGGGCGTAAGTAATATGGCAACCACCATGATTGGTTGGTATGGCGATGGTAATGGCTATATTGGTAACCCTGATTTAGACGTTGAAACAGCGCATACTTTAAGTGCTACTTATATTAAATCGGCTAAAGATGACCGTTGGCGTTTAAGCACTAATGTTTGGTATACCGATGTGAATGATTATATTGATGCTGATATTGTAAGAAGCTTCAATAGTTATGACTTGGACAACACTGCGCGTAACATTTTGCAGTTTACTAATGTAGATGCCATTTTATATGGTGCAAAAATAGATTTAACAGTCAACATTTATGAATCTAAGGATTTAGGTAACTGGCAGTTACACGCTAATGTTACTAATACGAGAGGCAAGCGCGACGATACTAACCAGCCGCTTTATCAAATTAAACCACTGCAAACCCAGCTAGGTATTAGCCAGCAAATGGGTCGGTTTGAAAACGCATTAACTTGGCAGTGGGTAGATACTAAAACCCGTGTAGATAATAATCGTTTTGAAAACCAAACAGACAGCTACAGCTTGGTTAATTTAAGCTCTAAAGCCACATGGGATTCATTAACGCTAAGTGCTGAAGTGAGTAACGTGTTTGATGAGTACTACCAACTCCCACTAGGCGGCGTAAGTATTGCAGCACTTAAACAAGATAGCAGCAACGGGTTTGAACAACTTGCTGGGCAGGGTCGTTCATTTAATGTAAGCATTAGTTACGCGTTTTAACTAAATTAAATTTTAAAATAAAGTAAAAGCCATAACTGTGTTATGGCTTTTTTCATACGCTTTAATATGTAAGCCGTAAACTTATTTTTATGAAATATTTGTACGCAAAAAGCGTTCTATTAAGCACGCTTGTACTAATTTTACAGCGTTATTTTAAGGCAATGCAGTAAAAAGCAGTAGCTTGTTCATCACCCAATGATTAGGAAGTACAGTTTTTAAGCAATTTAAAAATAAAGTGATGGGTGCGCCAACAGCTATGGCCGGTTTAGCTTTGGGTATTGCCAGTATGGGATGGACATGGGAAAACGTTTTTAACTTAAACTCTCAAGGGCAATTTTTGGGAGCGGTATTAGCTGGCGTATTAGTTTTACTTTTGGCTGCTAAGTTTTTACTACACCCTCATTTATTAAAAGCTGATTTAGCACACCCAGTTGCAGGAAGTGTGATCCCTACATTTGCAATGGCTAATCTTGTTATTTCAAACTCAGTTGGGCAATTTCACTCATTAGCTGGCGACATTATGTGGGTTTTAGCTTTTGTGTTGCATCTCACATTTTTGGTGAGCTTTTTATACCAGCGAGTAAAAAAGTTTAACTTTGAGGATATGGCGCCCAGCTGGTTTGTGCCACCAGTGGGGATAATTATTGCAGATGTTACTTTTTCGGGAAATCCGACATTAGCGTGGTTAGCTTATAGTGCGTTAGTTATTGGTATATCAACGTACGCTATAATGCTGCCAATTATGTTTTATCGTTTTATATTAGCATTAAAAAGTGACTACGAAATACAGCCAACACTCGCCATTTTAGCAGCGCCTGCTAGCTTAACATTAGCGGGATACTTTCATATTGTAGCTAATCCATCACTTGTTATAGTGGGGGCATTATTTATATTAGCGATAATAAAAACACTGATTGTTTATGTGTTATTTATAAAGTTATTACGCAGACCTTTTTCGCCGAGCTACGGTGCTTTTACATTTCCAATGGTTATTGGGGCAACTGCATTATTTAAAATGGCTGATTGGATGCAAAGTATAAACCTCGCAATGCCATATGTAGATACAGTTAATTACTTAGCTACGTTTGAACTTATAGTTGCCACGGCAGTGGTATGTTATGTAAGTGGTCGGTACTTTTGCCACTTTAAATTATCAAAGCAACAGGTAACGTAAAGCTACTCTTGGATTACCTGTGGCTCATTACTTTCTTGTTCAGCTTGTTTTTCGCGCTCAGCTTTTGATACATAAGAGGGTTTGTTGCTTTTATGCAATTTAGCGTTAGTGCGTTTATCTTTCTTTTGAAATTTAGTGACGATTTTTTTACGACGGTTCACAATTAAATACTCTCTTAATTTTAAGTCGCGCATTATACAGTCATCCTCATAAAAGCTGCTATATAAATATTTACCTTAAGTTAGCTGTGTGCCTGCCACAAATTGCTATATGTAAGCCTCCCATAGCGTTATAATTACCGCTCTTAGTTATTAATTAAATGGGAATTGTTTTGAAAAAGTTAGCTTTAGCCAGTATTGCTTTATTTGCATTTAGCGCACATGCGCAGTTAAATAAAAATATTGATAGCGTTGCCGATTACGCAGTAAATACCTACCAAAATGCTCAAATACACACACTAACTAACTTAGTGGCTTTTCCGACCGTTAATAAGAGCGATATTGCCGCTCCTCAAAATCCCGATTTTATTGGCTTTAAAGCACTTTTAAAAATGAAAGCTGCAGAGCTTGGTTTCGACTATCAAGATTTAGGGTACACCGTATTAATTGGAATGGGCGAGCAAAGCGAAAAAGTAACGGTAGTAACCCACGGCGACGTGCAGCCTGCTAATGCTAGCAAATGGAAACAAAGCCCTTTTATTATTGATACGTCTGAGCCTGGTAAATTAGTTGGTCGTGGTACTGAGGATGACAAAGGCGCAATAGCGACAGCGCTTTACGCCATGAAAGCAATTAAAGATAAAGGCATAACGCTTAATAACCGTATTGAGCTTATGATTTACCTTGCTGAGGAGTCTGATTGGGGTCCGCTTACTAAATTCATGAAAATGTATGAACAACCAAAATATGCAGTAACGATTGATGCATCATACCCTGTAGTGGTTGCCGAGAAAGGTTGGAGCCTAATTGCACCTACTTTTAATGCAACATCACCACAGACGGGTTTATATGTAAGCGATGTAACTGGCGGTGCGTTTAGAAGCCAAATTCCAGAAGACGCCAGCTTAGTACTTCACAATGCAGACGCTGCACTTATTAATACATTAAAAGCAAAAGCTAAAACATTAAATAAAGTTGAATTTAACTTTAGTGAAAAAAGCAATGGTTTAGCAATAAGCGTTAAAGGTATGTCGGCGCATTCATCAGAGCCTGAGTCGGGTATAAACGCCATTGCTTATTTAGCTGAGTTATTTAAAGGCGTGGAGCTTGAAAATAACAGTGACGGCGAGCTAATCGACTTTGTGAATCAGTTAATTGGTTTAGACATTCACGGTAAACAATTTGGCGAAATAGCTTACAAGCACAACTTTATGGGCCCAATGACAGTGGCACCAACAGTTATTGAGCGCGATGGTAATGCGCTAACACTTGCTGTAAATGCACGTCGCCCAATGGGTAAAGACGAAGCTGTATTACAAAAGCAAATTGATGATGCACTCGCTAATTGGCAAGCCACTAACAATGTAACGCTTGCTAACATAGAAACAATTATTGGCACACCGATGCTACTTGATAGCGCGCCACATGCGCAAAAGCTGCTTGATATTTTCAAGCATTTTACGGGCGACGAAAAAGCTGACTTTGTATCAATAGGTGGTGGCACTAACGCAAAGCTGTTTGATAATGCGGTATCGTTTGGTCCTTCAATGCCAGGTAAGCGCTACACAGGTCATTCAGAGCATGAATTTATGACACTTGAGCAACTTGAACTGAATTTACGTATGTACACAGCAATGATGATAGAGCTGGGTAATATGTAGTTTAAGCGTACTTAGATTCAATAAGATTTAAATAAATAATAGGTGTTGGGTATTAATCAGCACCTATGTCCTCAAAATTTATTTCGGGCAAGTTTTCAAAGCTTGGTTTGGCAAATAAATACCCTTGCATAAGCTCAACACCTGCGTTTTTAAGCCATGTATATTCTTCTACTGTTTCAATCCCTTCAGCCAGTGCGGTAATATTTAAATCGCGAAACATATTTAAGCAATGAGTTACTATTAATTGGCGTTTTTTGTCGTTGTTAATATCGCGTATTAGCGCCATATCCAGCTTGATAATATCTGTTTGAAAGTCAGCCAGTAGATTTAAACCAGAATAACCTGCACCAAAGTCATCAGTGGCGGTTTTAAATCCGAGAGACTGATAGTAATCAACAACGCGCTTTATGTGTGCGGTGTCTTCTATTTTTTCTACTTCAGTAAATTCAAACATAATATTTTGAATTGGGAAGTTATATTTTTTTGCAGCGTCTAGTGTAGTGCGTATACATCGCTCTGGTTTATAAATAGCATTAGGTAAAAAGTTAATGCTTAGCATTGATGTTATGCCAAGCTTTGCGGCTAATTGAATGGCTTTGATGCGGCAAAGCTGATCAAATGCATAGCGGTTGTCTTCATTCACTTTTGAAATGATTGAATAAGCAGACTCGCCATTTAAACCTCTAACCAATGCCTCATATCCATAAATTAGGCGAGTTTTACAGTTTATAATCGGTTGAAAAGCCATTGAAAAATCAAATTCGAGATCGTTAGCGTCAGCACAGTTACTACACGTAACTTTTTCACAATCTTTTGATTTTTCGCTCATTTAGCTCATCCTCTTATGTTTATTTGTTTAGGTTAGTTGAGATTAGATTCTAACACAAATAGATTAAAGTATTGTTTTTTTATGTTTTTATACATAATAAATAACTATGTAATTAAATGAAAAGTGATGACTAATGTCAGACCACTTAGTGACATTTAGCAGGTGTGTATGTTGCTTATTAAAACAATAATAGCGACATACATTACTTGGAGAATATAAATGAAAAATACAGTGACATTAGGTAAAAAAGTTAAAGCATATTTACTTATTTTAACTTTGCTAAGCGTTATAAATTTACTAACTTCGCCTAGTTATATATGGGTAGTATGGCCAGCAATTGGGATGGGAATAGGGCTTGTAGTAAGTACTTTGAGTAGGAATGAATCTAGAGATATTTCTTTATAATAAGCAAGCCAAGTAATTACTTACTTGGCTTTTTTAGTAAGGGACTGTCTACATAGTTAAATCTAAATAGTTAAATTTAAATAATTAAGTCTAAATATTTAAAATGCTGATTGAAGAGTCGCATCTAGTGATATTTCGGTATTTAAGAGTTTTGAAATAGGGCAGCTCTTTTTAGTTTGCTCACATAAAGCTTGAAACTGCTCATTTTGAATATCATCAATACGCGCTTTTACCTCAAGGGCAATATGCGTCACCGAAAAACCGTCATCTACTTCATCAAGGCTTACAGTGGCTTTAGTATCAATTTTATCTGCGGTAAAGCCTGCATCACCTAATGCAAGTGAAAGCGCCATACTAAAACATGCACTATGCGCTGCACCTACTAATTCTTCAGGGTTTGAGCCTGCCTCATCTTCAAAGCGGGTATTAAAACCATATGGTTGTTTATTAAGCGCGCCACTTTGAGTTGATATGCTACCTTTGCCTGTTTTAATGTCGCCAGACCATGTTGAACTTGCCGTTTTTTTAATCGTCATCATCTTCTCCTTGCTTGAGTGTAAGCTTTTCAGGTTATCTAAGCCTTATTTACAAAATAAGCTTATATAAAGCCTTAAAAGCACTAATTACTGATGATGCTGCAAAATAGACGCCAGTTAATTATTACTCTTATTTATTACGCCTGCAGCGCTCTGAACAGAAAATAACGTTATCCCAGTCGCGCTGCCATTTTTTACGCCATGTAAAAGGTTTATTACAAATAGGACATATTTTTTGAGGTAAGTTTAGTTTTTTGTGTGCCATGCTTACTTAGCCTTACTATTACTTTTAGTATCCGTTTTACTTTTTGTTCGAGTAACTTTTTGAGTACCCCCAACGTGCTTTTTAAGAATCCTCCCTATGGCACGTTTAACATCGGCTCGCTCACGGTATTGCCATAAGCGTTCGCGTGCTTCTTTTGAGGCCGCTGTTAAATCAAGCATGGGTTCAGGGTAATCCTCCCCTAACTTAAAGTCGTTAAAGAGTGCTTCCATTGGAGTTTGCTCCCAAGGCTGATGTAAATATTCAATAGGGAGTTTTTCAAGCTCGGGGCACCACTTTTTAATGAACGAACCTGTTGGGTCTTGATCTTCTGATTGTTTAATTGGGTTGTAGTGCCTGATGGTGTTAATGCCTGTTACCGAGGCTTGCATTTGAATTTGCGGATAGTGAATTCCGGGCTCAAAATCTAAAAAGTAATTAGCGAGAGGAAAGCTTGCTTGCTGCCAGCTTATATTTAAATGATGCGTTACAAAGCTTACAAGCATGGCGCGCATTCTAAAGTTTATATAGCCGGTGGCTTTTAAGCAGCGCATGCAAGCGTCAATAATGGGAATACCTGTTTGACCTTGCGCCCAGCGTTCAATATCGTTTTTAACATGTTCATCATCGCGATACGGAAATACATGGTAGCCTGGATTAAGGGCTAAAAATTCCATAGAGCACTCGCTCTCAAACTTTTGCATAAAATGGCAGTGCCAATGCAAGCGCGATACAAACGCTGCTAGTGGGCGTTTCCAGCCTCTTTTATCAGGGTGTTTTGAATGATATTCATCAATGGCCATTTGATACACTTGCCTAAGGCTAATGTTCCCCCATGCTAGATAGGGCGAAAGCCGAGAGCAGTGGGTTTGGCTTAAACTTGGGCTCGATATTCCTTTTTGATAACCTTTACCGCGCTCGGCAAAAAAGCTCTGCATTACAGTTCGCGCATGCAGTGGGCCACCTTGTTGAAAGTTGTCATGATCTTGAGTGTAAGCGCTTGGCAGCTCAGGCGCTTGATAGTTATTAAGGGTAATTGTTTTTATACTCTTCCAATTAGGAACAGCAATAGGTGCTTGCATTGTTTGCTGCCAGCGTTCGTTCCAATTATTACGATTTTTTTTGCCGCGAATAACAGCGCCTGTTTGTGATTCTTGCCAATTAATGTGGTTATGCTGGCACCATGCTTTTATTGCCTTATCGCGCTCAAAGGTGTTGTTTAAGCCTATTTCTTGATGGCTAAAAATATTAACTATTTCAAACTGCATCTTTAACGATTCAAGTAAATCGTTCATATTTAAATTAAATATATAAACACAGGCGTTAAAACGCGCTAGCTGATTATTTAACTCAACTATTGATTGATACACAAAGCGCCAGTGCCGCTCATTGTAGTGTGCATCTTCGAGCAGTAATGGCTCAAAGTTATAAAGTAACAGGGTCGGTAAGCCATTACTAAATGCATTTTTTAATGGTTGATGATCGCTAAGACGTAAATCACGTTTAAACCACACGATGTTTATTTTTTCTTTCATACTGGCAATATTAAAACCGTGGCATTATAAATAATAAGACAAAACCAATACGTATTAAATGTAAAAGAAGACTAGTGTAAAAACGATTTTGATATAGGCAACTCATGTTAAGGTGATACTAAAATGAGTCGCCAATAAAAGAAGTATTATAAATAGGGAGAATTACCGTGATACTTAAGCAATTTTGGCACTTGCAGTCATGTGAGAGTACACCTATTAAAGCTTCACCAATTGCAACTACTTCCATTATCTTTTCCTAAAACTTGCGGGGGTATCGCTTTGTATGACGATACCCTCAGTTAGGGTAAAATTAAAAACGCTTACCAATAGTAAAGCTAAAGACACGAGATATGACAACGCGCGCATTAAATATAATTGATTGATCTGCTACCGTTTCACCTGAGTGAAACTTCCCTCTGATAAGTTTCCTGAGTTATTTAGGTTTTTAACATCGACACGAAGATTTAAGGGTACTCGCCGAGATATCATGGTATGTAGGTAGGGCATCAAAGGCTCCAAACGTTGCTACTGTTTTGGCTCCGCACTTAGTAGCAAAGTCGATAGCCTTTGAAACGTTAGTAAAGTTACTTGCCCAGTCAGTAAATTCTGTTTTATTACTCACTAGCGAAGATATTTGATATAAAAAACCACCTACAAACGCATCGCCTGCAGCTGTGGTATCCACAACATATGCCTGAGGGCAAGGATAAGTACCACTAAATGAGCTAGATGAAAAAGTAATAGGCTCGCCACCATCGGTCATTAAAACTAAAGCTACGCCACTATCTACCCAACTTCTAATGGTGGTATCAATATGCTCTATTCCATAAAGCGAGATCAGCTCATCTTTACTCGCTTTAATAACATCAACTGTTTTAGCAACATCCTCAATAACAGATTTAGCTGTGAGTGGTTCATCCCAGAAGGCTGAACGAAAGTTAATGTCAAAGCATGTAACCGAGCCTGATTCTTTAAAGTGTTTTAGCGCATGTAAGGTTGTATTTAATACTAAAGGTTTTGCAAAAGAGCCTGAACAAAAACTCACAATTTTAGGTGTTGAAAATAAAGAGGGCTCTAAATCGGTTATTTGTAAATCGTAATGTGCAGCATCTTTATCGTAAAATTCAAATGTACGTTCACCGTTTTCATCCAACGATACGAACGCGAGTGCCGTCTTCCCTTTTTTTGAAAAGCCAACATAAGATGTGTTTACATTATACATTTTGAGTGCATTTATTAAAAAGCGACCAAATTTATCATTGCCTACTTTACCAAGCAAATAACTTGAACCACCAAGCTTTGCTACGGCTACAGCAACATTAGCGGGTGCGCCTCCGGCAAACTGTGTGAAGTCTAGTTCGCTATTTGATGCCTTATTGTGCATGCAGTCATGTGAGAGTATATCTATTAAAGCTTCACCAATTGCAACTACTTCCATTATATTTTCCTAAAAATTGCGAGGGTATCGCTTTGCATGAAGATACCCTAGATTAGAGTAAAATTAAAAACGCTTACCAATAGTAAGGCTAAAGGTACGAGGTAAGACAACGCGCGCATTAAATGTAGTTGCTTGACCTGCTACCGTTTCACCTGCGCGAGGATCTCCCTCTGATAAGCCTTCTGAGTTATTTAGGTTTTTAACATCGGCACGAAGGTAATAACCGTCTTCGTTTTCAAGGGATAAACCAAGGTTTAACATGCCATACATAGGCAGTTCTGCTGTGTTGGCGTCGTCGGCATAACGTTTACCGCTCCAAGAGTAGCTACCATGAATAGCTGCCATACCCCACGAAAAATCTTCAAACTGATAGCTACTAGTTAATTGGCCAAAGTGCTTAGGCACACGTACAGGTAAGTTGCCGTTTATATCAATAGAGGCAGAGCTTCTATTAGCATCCAAGTATTGCGCCGCTGGTGTGTTTACAAATTCGGGTGATTGGTACGTTGCAGATACACCAATGCGCCAGTCTTGGGTGATTTGCAGGTTAAATTCGGCTTCTACACCTAAGGTTTCTGTGTTTCTAAAGGCTTGACGTTGCACTACTTGACCATTTTCAACAGTAGGTACATTAAAGAATAAATCATTCGCAGCGGCGAAGTAACCGGTTACAAATGCTGCGACATCACCTTCGTTATATTTAATGCCCACTTCGGCCATTACCGTTGAAGCTGGTTGTGTTTCGCGTCTCTCAGAGTTATTAAATTGATTAATTTCCTCTTGACTAGTTAGGTTGGTAATCGCCATGTATTTATCTACATCAGGCATACGAAAACCATCTGCATATCGAGTGAATACCGCTAAGTCGTCGTTAAATTTGTAGTTAGCTGCAACTGTCCATGCCATTTCGTTGTATTCAACATCAAAGTTTCGGTAAGTCCCATCACCAAAGGGCAGGGTAATATTCCCATTGACGGTATCAGTATCGCTGGCAAAACTGTCAATTGTGTAATTAGCTTGGTTTTGCGCTTCCCCATCTGCTTTGAGGGTTTCGTACCTTAGGCCCAGATTAAACGACACATCTTCAAGCTCGTATTCAAAGTCAGCAAATGGCGCAAGGGTATTTTCACTATAAACAATATCGGCAAAACCATGTGATCCAGACTGAATACCTTTGTAAGTACCGCTGGCAATGTCAACACCTTGTGCATCTGTAAATACAACATCTAAGCGCTGCGGCAGGGGCTCTACTGATTGCAGTGTATTAATTCGATAGTCGGTAACATGGCCATTAATATTAGAGAAGAATAAGCCAAAATTAGCATAAAGAGTCCCTTCGCCTACATCATCAAAGGTGTAGTTGAATCTGGTTTCGTTTTGAAAGTTGTCGCCTTCAAAACGTCTATGCCAAAAGCCTGCGTTTATTCCGTATCCATTGGTGTTGTAGGTATTTACGTTGCTTGAATCAGCCAATACAAAGCCGTTTCCTGCATCGCGTATATCGTAACTTAGGTTACCATCAACCATGGCACCTGCAAGGAAATCAGTATTTGCAGCATATATAGCTTGTGCTTTACTAGCTAACGATTCGGCGTTACCTACGTTAATGATGCCGGTAAAGGTTGTTAGCATATCGGTATAACGCATTTGATTTGAAAAGACTAAGTTTTCGTTGATTTCAATTTCGGTTGTATTGCCAAAGTAGGTCACATTAGCGTAGTTACCATCTGCAATATCCAAATCAATGTCGCCGCTTGGGGTGTTATTAAGAGTTAATAAACGCGCACCTGCTGAGTTACCGGTGGTGCCATCTCTGATATCCATCCCGCCTGGGATTGTTTTAGCATTGGTGGTTGAGCCTATTAATGGCTGAGGAATAAAAAAGAATGATCTATCGTTTTGTTTATTAAACTCAAAGCGGGTAAAGCCGCTGCCATCTTTAAAAAAGTGCTTAATATTGCCATTAAGTTCACCACCTTGGTTAGCTGTATACCCCGGATCGCGTGCGGAGTCATCCTTGCGATACCAAGCGCCAACTGCATAGGTTGTCTGATCGTCTATTGATCCGCTAACCCAACCTTGTCCACCTAGGCGGTTGTTGCTGTTGGTTTCAAAAAACACATCACCTTGGGTATCATCGGAGCCTTCACGAGAAATAAAATTAATAAACCCAGCTGGCGCGCTACCAACAAAAATTGACGAGGCACCACCACGAATAGCTTCAACGCTGCCAACAAAATTAGACAAACGGGTAAAGCGATCATTTTGAGTAAATAAAATATCTTGATTATAAAACACGGTCATACCATCACGAAGTAGTGCTGTAAACTCTGTTTGCGTTGATAACGGAAAGCCTCGTGGGGCTACGTTGTTACCGGTTTCTCCACCGGTGTCTTCGGCATGAAAACCAGGAATACTTCGCACTAATTCAGCAACACTGTGCGGAGCCAATTGCTCTAACTTTGCTTCGTTAAAGGTAGTTATTGCATTAGTTGATTCGATTTTCTCTTTTGGCCGAGATGTTCCCGTTACAATGATGCGCTCAAACCCTAAATCACTTTTTGCTTCTTGTTGCTCTTGTGACAAGACGTTAGGGGATATGGATAGACCTACAGCGACTGCAATTAGAGTCATTTTTGCTGATACTTTCATTTTTCTGTTCTCTCTTCGTTGTGTGTGTATACAAATTTGCGGTTTTATTAATCAAACATGTCAGTGTTATCAAATTTGTAAATAGAATGTAGAGAACTTAAAATAATAAATCAACTATTATTATTTATTATTTTTTGTACAGCTTTTTGATTGTTTGAGTGAATTTTTTACCTCTGATAAAAAATAAATAAGCAGCCAACGTTACCGATGGCTGCTTTTTAACTTTAAAGTATATTAGTGGTGTGAAAGGCTTGCGTGATCTTGAGAAAAGTTGATAAGTAACGGTAGGTTAGCGCAGCCTACTGATTGAGCCTTGGCGCCAATAGAGCCACTTTGTACTTCACAGCGATTAATACCGCGATGATCAGCCTGGCTCAATTTTAACTTTGTTGCCAAAACTATTTTTTCTCTGACATTGATAGGAATGGCGCCATCAATGACAATTGCCTCAAAATCAAAAATAGCTAAAGAACACAATGCCGCGTAGGCGAGGCCATCTGCAACTTGGTCTATCCACTTATCGAGTACGGGGCCTAAGTCTCCCCAATACTCTTTTGAACTCCATAGTATGTCAGTATTGTAGCCATCACCTTTGAGCATTTTTTCGAGAATATACAGTGATGATTGCATAATAAGTTGTTGGGAGGTTAGTTGTCCTTCTCTATTAAGCATAGGCCTAGGTAATGAACCTATAGCGCCGGCATTACCTTTTTTACCAGTAAATAAGGTTTCGTTTATAACAACTCCACCACCAATAAAAGTACCAATAAAAATATATAAAAAATCGCTAAAACGAGCAGGATTACCAAAGCTTAATTCAGCTGAACAAGCCGCAGTATCATCATTACATACATACACGGGAAGGTGTACAATTTGATTTATTTTTTCTTTAAAATCAAAAGACTTCCATTCATTCAATACTGTTTTTGGAGCGCCGGCTTCTTCTGTCCAGTTCCAAATTTCGTAAGGGGTTGCAACACCCACACCTAAGATACGCTTGGCTAATTCGTCACTTAAGCTCATTTTAAGTACGCTGATCCCTTTCTCTAAAAAGGTTAGCAAGCTCTGTACTGTGGGGTAAGCGCAGTTTTCGTGCAAAGTTGCGCGTATATTTCCTACTAAGTCAATCAGGGTTAAATCAAAACTGCGACGACCTACTTTTAAGCCAATTCCAAATGCACCATCTGGATTTAACGCAAATGGGATGGTTGGTTGGCCAACCCTGCCACGCTGCGGGTCTTTCCGTATTAATAACGATTCTGCTTCTAAGCTATTGATAATTACTGTGACGGCCTGTGCTGAAAGTCCTGTTTTTTGTGCTATTTCAGCTTTTGGAGCACTACCGTGTTGGCGAATTAATGACATAATTCGGCGTTCATTATGAGCACGCAGGCCAGATTGGCTTCGGCCTTCTTGTAAAGAGAGTCGAGGGTTTTTAGATTTGATAATTATTCCTACCTAGTTGTTATTATCTTGAATAACCTGATTAATTGTACACCGAGTGTGTGTAATTGGCGACTATATTAGCTTTACTGCCGGGTTCATTTCTTATTATTAAATTTACGACAGAGTATAAATAAGTCACAGGAGGTTAATAAATAACTATAGTTGATTTATTGACGGAATGATATTTAACTGGTTAAATGCTTTACTTAACATTAACAACTGAGACACGGCAATGACCACACACACACACACACAAACACCTCTTGTCTCCAAGGAGATGGTGGTTCCCTTTATTTTACTTGTTCTGTGCTTTGCTGCATGGGGAGCTGCGGCAAACATGACTGATCCGCTAGTAAAAGTGTTTAGTAAAATTTTTACTATGTCGTCAGTGCAGTCTGCATTGGTACAATTTAGCTACTATGGAGCTTACTTTTGCCTAGCTATTCCGGCGGCATATGTCAATAAACGCTTTTCGTATAAAACAGGTGTGTTAACCGGTTTAGGGATGGCTGCAATCGGAGCATTTTTGTTTTATCCCGCCAGCCAAGCAATGACTTATGGTTTTTTTTTAGTGGCTTTGTTTGTGTTAGCTGGAGGCTTATCTATTTTAGAGACATCAGCGAACCCTTATGTAATGGGAATGGGCACCCAACAAGGTGCAACTCGCAGGTTGAATTTGGCGCAATCATTTAACCCTGTCGGTACTAACATTGGTGTTTTTTTAGCCGCCACCCTTATTTTACCAAAGCTCAATACCGCAACCTCTGGTGAGCGCACAAATATGAATAGTGAGCAATTAACTAGCATTATAAGCGCAGAACTTGATGCAGTTATGGTGCCTTATGTTGGTATGGCTTGTGTGTTGGTTTTTATTTGGTTGGCAATTGCGTTTACTAAAACACCTAATTTTTGTAAGCAAAAAAAAGTCTCTAAGCATGTAGAATTTAGTGCAACGTTTAAGCGCTTGTTTAAAAATACCCATTACCGCTTTGGTGTTATCGCCCAGTTTTTTAATGTTGCGGCGCAAACTTGTGTATGGACATTTACCATCCAGTACGTAATGGAGGCACTCGATACAAATGAAGTTACTGGGGGAAGTATTTTACAATACAGTATGATCACCTTTTTAGTTTCTCGATTTGTAATGACCTGGCTTATGGGATTTATTCGTCCTGCCAAACTGTTAATGGCAACCTCTATTATTGCAATGCTGCTGTGTTTTTATATGGTGAAAATGCCAAATATAAGTGGCGTATGGGCGCTGGTAAGTATATCGGCTTGCTTGTCGTTAATGTTTCCAACTATTTACGCGATTTCACTACATGGGTTAGGCGATGATGCAAAACTAGGTGCTGCTGGTTTAGTAATGGCTATTTTAGGTGGAGCGATAGTTCCTGTATTCCAAGCTGTGTTTATTGATACATACAGTGTCGCGTTTTCTTATGTTGTGCCTGCGGGGTGTTTTATTATTGTTGCAGCTTATGCTGCATTTGATTTAAAAACAAAAGTCAGAGTATTCAATAATGTAGCGCCTTGCTAAATGGATTGAAAACCGAGCCTGAAGGCTCGGTTTTACTTTTTAACTTTTCTCATTTGTAAATCTTCTTTAACCCCAACCTTCATCGGATTAAGATATTAGGCATGTTGATATTCTTATTTAGTTGAAAAAATATGTTTTTAGATCTCACCGAAAATACCAACCAAAATGTTTACTCTTACTTAGTAGGCGGTATCAGCCCAAGGCCTATCGCATGGATAAGTACATTAAATAGCGAAGGTAGTGCAAATATTGCGCCTTATTCATTTTTTACTGTGGCTAGTTGCAAGCCAGCTGTTTTAAGTGTTACGCAAGTAAACCCTAGTGATAAAACGAATAAAGATACGCTTAGTAATCTAATGGCAACTAAAGAATGTGTGGTTAATATTGTCAGCCAAGAGCTAGTTGAAAAAATGAACCAAAGTTGTGCAAATTATCCTAGTGATATAAGCGAGTTTGATGCAGCTAACATTGCCCAAGCTCCAAGTAAGTTAGTTAACGCGCCAAGCGTTGCCGATTCAAAAGTACGGTTTGAATGTAAGTTACGCGAAGTTATTAGTATTTCAAATGAGCCTGGCGGTGGAACAATGATGTTGCTGGATGTAGTGGGTATTTGTATAGACGATGAAGTGATGAGTGGTGGCTATATTGACCCTGAATTATTAAATGCAGTGGGCAAAATGGGCGGCGATTACTTTAGTACAACCAAAGATAAGTTTTTGCTTAAAAGGCCACAGTTGTAATTTTAATATAGATTCTTCCTTTGTTTGTGCACATTGTTTGCACTTTTACTTGTTAACTTTGTTTTATTAAACGTTAAAGTAAAGGTTCAAGCATTGAAAACACTTCTTAAAACAAAAGCCGTTAATGCCACTAAGTTATTTGCGTTAAGCGCGCTTTGTATTGCTTTAAGCGCATGTAATAGCGATTCTACAAGTACTACAACAGACGGCGAAACGGTCAGTAATAGTGCTCCAACTGTTGACGCCGGTATTGACCAAACTGTTAATGCGGGCGATACCGTTTATTTAATTTCAACAGTTGAAGATGATGGCGAAGTATCTGTTAGCTGGTCACAAACATCAGGCACTACCGTTAGTTTATCTTCAAGTACTGCAACGTCTACTGAGTTTGTTGCACCTGAAGTTTTAACCGATGAAGCACTTGTATTTGAAATCAGTGCAGATGATGGCACAAACGATGTCGTTGTAGATACAGTTATAGTTAATGTTATTGCTTCATCAGACTCAGATACAGTTGATAATAGTGCAAAACTTACCAGCTGGTTAATTAACAACGATACAACCTCTACTTATATACAAAACAATGGCGCAGTGGTTGAAGATGTTCAATCAGTTGAGGTTGTTACTGTTTCTGAGGAAGATGCTGACGTTGAATACATGTATGTGCAAACAACTGACATTCCTAAATATGATGTAACGCTTACACAAGACCAAGTAGACGCGTTAAATAACCGCCCGCGTGCAGCTACCGATTTTTATAACGGTGTAACTTCTGCAGTAGTAGGGCAAACCATTTCGTTTGGTGAAGATATTGGCTATAACAGCAGCACTGAAAACTGTGATGACACAGGCGGTGCAGGCTATTGGCCTCCAGGACCAGGTTGCCCAACAGAACAAGCGGTTGAAGCGTATTTTCCGATAACACCTACCGATTTATCTGACACTGAAACTTGTGAAACAGGTTTAGGTACAGTTGGCTTAATGGTTAATGGCACCAGTATATTTAACTGGGGCGATGGTATGAGCTACGGTAATAATATTTGGTATACATTAGCGCCCATTGCTGAGCAATACGATGTTGATGTGTGTGGCGGACATGCTGCTAACGGTGAATATCATCACCATTTTTACACTAGTTGCTTAGCTGATTTACTTGAAGATGATGGCGATGCGCATTCACCTATTTATGGGTTTGCAGCTGATGGCTATCCACTTTATGGTCCTTATGAAAGTAACGGACAACTAGCATTAAGTGGCTGGGAAATGCGAGATTATGGTGCACCTACAAGTGAAGGGGGGTGTGGTACTGAGGGTGAGCGAAGCTGTACCTTAGTTGATCAATACGATGTTAGCCAAGGTACACAAACAAGTGATGCAGGTCCTGCTATTGGCGCACAAGTAACGACGCTCTCTGGTAATACATTAAATGCCGACGATGGTTATTATTTTGAAGATTTCTACTATGCACAAAAAACAGTAACCGGTGCTCAATTAGATGAGCATAACGGCCACGATACTAACGATGGCAAGGGTTATCACTACCATATAACACTAACGCTAGACAGCGATGGTAAATTACAGCCTTCTTTCCCTTATCAAATAGGGCCTCGTTTTAAAGGTCAATTAGCCGATAATTCAATTGGTCGCTGTGATACGGGCGAAACAATGGGTCCACCACCAGGAATGTAAGGAGTAACTATGCGTTATTTTAAATACGCATTGATCCTAACAACTGCTGCGCTATTGAGCTTCAAGCTCTTTGCGCAGCAGGAAATGATGGATCATAGCCATATGCCTATAGCTGTGCCAAATGATACGCCAATCCCGGCATTAAGCCTTAAGTTATTAAAAGATAGTATGTCGGGTTATAACTTAATTTTAGATACACAGCGTTATGATTTGTCTGTGCCGCCAGAGGGCACGATGAACATGCAACAAATGATGGTTGCGACAACAAACCAAGACACCGGTTTTTTACAAGGTCATGCTCATTTATACATTAATGGGGTTAAAATACAGCGAATTTACGGACAAGCGTTGCATTTACCTGCTAACTTATTTAAAACGGGTATAAATACCGTATCGGTTACTTTAAATAATCATGGTCATATGTATTGGACCGCTCAAGGTAAAAAAATAGTTGCTACATTGTATGTTAACGATCAAACCAAAGAGTTTATAACATACCGATTTGAAAGCTTTCCTAGCAAGGTTGAAAACACGCATTAATGAAAATTCATAATAAACTTTTTTTGTAACTATTCACCAAGACAAATTATTTTCTAAGGATCTTTTTTAGC
>NZ_WTKZ01000043.1:0-35496 GCF_011378805.1 Pseudoalteromonas sp. Z9A6 | reverse complement strand
GTTTTCTTAATAATACTGAAATGACACAGATTTCTAAACACTACCACTTAATGCGAACATTATCCCAATCAAGAAACACCTGCACCCTTTTAATTATTGTATCAATCGGTTCTCCTGATTCATAAGCAGTCGCACATAACCCAAGACTATGCCCATTATTTGAATCTTCATAGCTTGATATGACACCTTCAATCAGCTCTCTTGAGTTTTTAACACTCTCCTCAATTAAACCTCTTATCTGAATATGAACATAATTAATCGATTCAACATACTTTCTTGTTGTACTAATCAACTCAACATTACCATTCATCTCATTTACGACTGCTTTTTTAAAAGCTTTATCATTTTCAAGTTCACTTTTATGCGAGAAAATTTTAGTACCGCATTCCATTAAGCGATTTTCTTCAGGAGGTAACCAACGAGAACCATGCTTTGTAGCATGTACGGCTAGACCTCTATGTTGCACATAATTACGAAGTGCTTCCATAAACCTATATTCAAAATTTTCATCGTATTCTTTAGAAAAGAAGGCTTTAACTTTACTAGAAGAATCAGGTACGCAGATCTTAGTATGCTGTTGAATTTGATCAATATATAATTTCGTTGATGTTAATAAGTTTACAATTCGCTTATTACAGGCCAATCTAATATCGAAAAACCCAGAATATTCCGAGGAGCTATAAAGAATATCTTCCGCTGTCACATTAAGAACTTCTTTTTCAAGGTCTAAATAATTACCGATTAACAACTCATATTTTTCTTCAATCGCCATTGCAGCAGATAATTGATTAAGCGCGGTCACAATAGAGTTAAACTTTTCTTCGTCTATTTCTAAAACAGGAGATCGACCTGCGGCATTAATTGTTAAACGATATTTCAAGTAACACACCTTTTTGCTTATAGCGCCTTACTGAGCGGCGCGAAAATAATTTCGAGGAACGAAGCTAGCCAACTATTTAGCGTTCGTTTGAGTATTAGCCTGGATATATAGAGTTAAACTCTTTTTTACTAATGTTTTCTCTCTTTTTTTCAAATGCTTCTTGTTCTTCTCTTTTAAATTTTTTCATTTCTTCATCAAATTTTGCTGAATTAATACGTAAGTTCCACATGTGACCAACTGCGACAGTAGTTGCTATTACAATTGTAGCTCCTGCCCATGCAGCTTTATTTTCAGCAACTATAACCAGCACTTTATAAATAGGTTCAAATTCAGAGTACTGAATACCAAATTGTAAAAGCAATGTATAAAGAAACATAAACAAACCAATTAAAAATAAACCTAATATCGAAAACATGCCTAAGTAGTACATAATCGAAGAACTAAAAACCCACGTATTTCTAACTACAGTTGGTATGGAAATTAATAACAGAAGAAACCTATGCCCAATCTCTAGAACAACTTCATTGTATTTATCAGGTAAAAAAGGCCTTAATAGATAAGAAATAATCCATACAATGAAACAGGTACTAAATAAAAATATAATATTATCGAAAGACACAGTAATTCCCTATACGCATAACGAGGTTGTAGAATAACTCCAACAGCCAAATTCAATTAAAAATGAGTTCCTGTAATTAACTCTAAGTGTTTTTAAAGCATTAGGAAATGCATTTGGAACCTATAAAACAAGCTGTTTTTCTTAAAAAAGAGTAATTCTACAGCCTCAACGCCCGCTTAAGCGGACAGAATTGTTGGTTATAACCTTGTGAGGAACGAACGATAGACAACTGTTTTTGTTCCGTTTAAAGTGCTTGTTAAGTGTTTTTGACACCATCACGTTTTTCTACTGCCTTTAGCGCTCCAGCAGGAAGAACATTATACAAATCGGCTATTTTTTTAGGTTGAGAGATCCTCACTTCTACAATGAAGTTAATCATTTCAAATAGGCTATGTGCAATATCTGGTTTATCGCTTATTTCTATTTCCCCTGGATGCACGGCATTATTCCCAACAACTCGACAATAATCTAATGCTTGCTGTACTTCCACGGGCAATCCTTTTGATACCAACGAGCCTATATCTTCGTTAATATTTTTACCTTTTTCACCTAACTCAGATAATAGCTTTTGAATAGCGAGTCTTAAAAGAGCTGCAGATGCTCGCGGCGACCTAGCAACAATATCTCTAGCCTCATTGTAATCATCTATACATGAATCAGGTAAATCTAAGTGAGGCGGTGGGACAGGAGCAGACGAAGGTACAATCATAATTTCGTTATACCAAAAACACTCCTTGTTACAGTGAGAACAAGTACTGCAAGTAAAGTCTGTTCCTAGAGCTCGATTGTATTTATGGTTATACAAACTTGACCAATGTTGTTTTGCATAAACACTACAATGCAAACAATGGAACTGTTCTTGCTCGTAGGTTGGGGGATAATACTTGCTCATTTACAACTCCATTGTTGAGAAACACTTAACACTTTAGTATTTATGCAATACGCAGTTTGTGTTGCATAATCGCTTGTTGGACTGAGGCGCTACCTGCTCGGTGTGTTCGCGTTGGTATTGTTTATGCTATGGGAATTTGCTTTTTATGGCCTAACGATATCTAGCCAATTTCATTGACGTGTATATCGTATCTAAGCTATCCCTGCGTTACTCAGCGTTTATTATGTCTCTATTAAACCTAATATTTAACAGCTAAGCAATGATATTTTTCACTCGCATAGCCGCTACTAGCCTTAGCAATTCAGCAGGTTAACTCATTGATTCTATTCAGCAGGCTCGCCCGCTAACTCGTTCGCTCTGTTGTAAGGATTGCTGTTTCCGACGCTGATATACCAATAAATCGTAAGATGCCAACCTTGTAAATCATTTAACAGCCAGTAAAAAATGGCTGCGATAACGTAAGCAACCGCTTTAAGTACGCTTATTTGTGTAGGCGTATTATAAAAGTTGGTTTAAGGATGGTTGAGGCTGTAAAAACGAGGTCATTAATTATTTACTAAACGCATCTACCTACTTTTAAAACAGGGCAGACGAGTTTAAGTATACTGATACCAATCGACTTAAATATTTAGCTTTTCTAGCGTGCTAAATACAGCGTTAACGGCGTTATAAATTTCTCATGTAGAACAACTACATGTCGAAATTTATGCCTTGTTATCACTTTATTTATCCGTCGCTATAAATGTCTAATAACTTAACACGATTGGTATTATTTGGCTTTTTTAGCCTCTAGAGTTTCTATTTCACTCCAGATTTTTTCTGCTTCTGCACTTAACATAGCGAAGCTTTTAATGTCGCCTTTTCTTTGTGCCTGCATGCCTTGCTCTAGTTTTACGTCGTATTCTTTACGCAGTTTTTTTACGGGATCAGGCTTTAAAAATGAAAACATTAGCATTCTCTTAATTTATTAAATTATATGTAGTTAGTGTACGCATTAATGGGCTTAATAGTTCTTTGTTTGGTGAAAATGTTTACTTTGCGCTTTTAAAGCGCAGAGTAAACAGGGTGTAATTATTAACGTACTGTGTGCTAGTTCTGGTTCTAATGCTTACGTTTCTGGCTCTAGGCGTTTAATACCTTGCCCATCAATACCTAAATAAATAAAACCATCACTGCCTTGGGCTAAGCTGCGTACTCTGCCAATTCCATCGAGTATTTTATATTGCTTAACAACCTTACCTTTTGAGAGCTCTAGTGCGCTAATGAATGCAAATTTCATTGATGCTAGTAATCGCTTACCTTTAAGCTTTGGGTATTTATCACTCGTTACATACAACATATCGGAAGGGGCAATTGAAGGGGTCCAATGTAATACGGGCGATTGCATGCCGTCTTTTTCTTTAAGGTCGGTAAACTTGGTACCGCTGTAGTTAACGCCATAGCTTACTAAAGGCCATCCGTAGTTAGCGCCTTTTTTTATTATATTAAGTTCATCGCCGCCGCGTGGTCCGTGCTCGTGAGACCATAAAATATTGTTTTGATTATTAAACCACATGCCTTGTGGGTTACGATGTCCATAAGACCATGCTGCATGTTTTGCATCTTTTTGTTTAACAAACGGATTATCACTTGGGATATTACCATTTTCGTGTAAGCGATAAATTTTACCGCCATCACGAGTGAGATCTTGCGGGTTTATGTCGCGCGAGCCGCGATCGCCAATTGAAAAATAAACATAACCTTCATCATCAAACACAATACGGCTGCCGTAGTGCTGGCCTTTGGTACTATTATGCTCGCCTTTGTATAGCAATTGCTGATCAGACAACTGCGTATGATCGCTATTTAGCTTGGCGCGCATTAAGGCGGTGTTACTTCCGCTTCCTTTGCCTTCACTACTTGAGTAACTAAAGTACAGCCATTGGTTTTGCTTACTATCGGTGTGTAGTGCTAAATCAAGCAATCCACCTTGGCCATTAGCGTCAATGTCAGGAAGCCCAGAGACCTTAGTTAATTTAGTGGTATTTTTAGGTAATAAAAATAACGCTCCACTGCGCTCAGATATCAATAAATCACCATTAGCTAAAGGCTCAATAGCCCATGGTATAACCACACCTTCTGCCGCTGTTACTGCGTTAACGCTAAGCGATAAAGTATCGAGCTGTTTATAGTTTTTTACGTAATCGCTTTTTGCATGCGCGGGTGCGTTAGTAGCAAATATAGCAACGGCTAAGCCCGTATTTATTAGTTTATGGAGTGTGTTATGTGACATTAAATTTATCATTATGGCTTCCAAAATTAATCCAATCTTACATAACCTTATCATGGCATAAATAAATTTGTTAAGTGTTGAGTTGAATGAAAAATGCACACTTACATATTTTAAAATTATCTCCTAACAGAAATTGTTTAAGCAAATTGCGCTAATAAAAATTGAATAATTACTCTATTGGGGTTGAAAACTTAAAATTTGAGCGTACACGTGTAAGTTCAAAGTAATTAAGATTTGATAGAGATTTAACCATGATGACTCAAGTATTAAACCAATTTTCAAAATGGTTTTTACACCATCAAAGTTTTGCAGGCTACATAGAGCCCGTAATGCAGGTGTTTAAACCTACGTGGCGTGCAGGGCAGTTTAGGGCGCAAGTAGTTAGTACAGCTGTGCTTGATGGCGGTTTTGTAAGTGTGCTACTTAAGCCAAGCAAACAATGGCAGGCGCATACGTCAGGGCAGCATATAAGTTTAACGGTTGAAATTAATGGGCGATTATTAACACGCGTTTTTACCGTGGCTTCAAGCGCTCAGCAATTTAAAAATACAGGTTTAGTGCGCTTACTAATCAAAACAAATGCGCAAGGGCGCTTTACTGGCTTACTCAGCAGCGCATTAAAAGCGGGTTTGTGGTGTAATATTTCTGCGCCAAGTGGCGACTTTGTATTCAAAAATACACACACGCCAGTCACTTTTATTGCAGGCGGCTCGGGTATAACACCTATGCTTGATAATTACTTAAGCCAAACTACGCAAAAAGTGTCGTTGGTGTATTACGCAAAAGCCACTGAGCATCAATGTGTTGATGAGCTAAGTGAGTTGGCAGCGCAATTTGAGCATTTTTCGTTTTTATTATTAACGCGTGAGCAATCAAGCGATATAACCAGCAATATTAAGCCGTGGGAAAACCCAGATATTTACTGCTGTGGCCCTGCAGCATTTATGCAAACGGTGAGCGATTTTGCTAAAACGCATAAGCTAAATTACTACCAAGAAGCCTTTGGTTTAGCGTTGCCTAGCTTAAACGACGACAGCCAATTTAATGTAAAAATTAACGCCAGTGCCCATGTTATATCGGGCAACGATGTTTTACTGACTCAGTTTGAAGAAAAAAAGCTACCCGTTAAACGCGGTTGCGGTATTGGTATTTGCCATCAATGCCAATGTATTAAAAAGTCAGGCGTGGTACGTAATTTAAAAACAGGTGAATTGAGTGACAACGGCGAGCAATTAATACAACTTTGCGTAAGCCAACCTGTTAGTGATTTGGAGTTACAATTATGAAAAACATTAACTACGACATGCTCGCAAACGAGCTAGATGCCATTAAAATGGACACCCTTGGCAAAGTTGGCCAACAAGATGCTGACTATATTCGCTCTGTTGTACGCAAACAGCGAGTGTGTGAATGGAGCGGGCGAATTTTGCTAATGCTTGGTTTTATTCAGCCATTATTATGGGTTGCAGGCGTGTTGTTATTAGCACTTGCTAAAATTTTAGACAATATGGAAATTGGCCACAATGTAATGCATGGTCAATACGATTGGATGAACGACAAGCAACTTAACTCACAGCATTATGAATGGGACATAGCGTGCGATGGACAAAGTTGGCACCGCGTTCATAACTTTGAGCACCATACTTATACTAATATTATTGGTAAAGACAGAGACTTTGGTTATGGCTTGTTGCGTTTAAGCGATGATTTTAAGTGGCGCTTTAAAAATGTATGGCAGTTTTTTACGTATATTAATTTAAGTGTGTTATTTCAGTGGGGTGTGTCGTATCACGAGCTAGCTGCAGAGCGTGTTTTTATTGGTAAAAGAAAGAAAACCGCGAAGGGCTTGTATCACACTCTACATTAAAGCAACGCTTTTTTAGTAAAGGCGCTCGCCAGTTAATTAAAGATTATGCGATATTTCCGTTACTTGCAGGGCCTTTATTTTTATGGGTATTTGCGGGTAATTTAGTGGCAAACTTAATCCGTAATTTATGGACGTCGACCATAATATTTTGTGGTCACTTTACTGAAGAAACGCAAACTTTTAAGCAAGAAGACTGCGTAAACGAAACGCAAGGGCAGTGGTATTATCGCCAAGTACTGGGCTCGTCTAATATTAAAGGGTCGCATTGGTTTCATGTTTTAACGGGGCATTTGAGCTGCCAAATAGAGCATCACTTATTTCCTGATATGCCGTCTTCGCGCTATCAAGAAGTTGCACCTCAAGTACAAGCCGTTTTGAAAAAACACGGTATTGATTACCATACAGGTAACTTTTTTAAACAGTATACCTCAGTGTTAAAACGTATTATTAGATATTCGTTCAAGTAAATTATTTACCTTTAAGAATTGGCTAGTGTAACTGCATTAGCCGATTTTTTTGTTTATAGCACCCCGTGCGGTTAATTAGTAAACAGCACTTGCAAAAATTTCTCATAGTAAATTAAAAAAGCCTTACTTTAGCTATGGTTAAATAGCGTGTGATTGTCATACAATGGAGGAAAATAGACCACACAAGAGAGATTAAAATGGCCGCATTTGGTACCGTGTTTATGCCGCAGATGATTCAAGCTCGTTTTTCTGATAATAAATGGAGCGAAAGCTCAATTGTCCCTTCCGATAACCTTGAACTTCATGCTGGTGCGCACGTTCTTCATTATTCAAGTACATGTTTTGAAGGCTTAAAAGCCTTTCGCCATGAAGATGGTTCTGTTTATCTTTTTAGAATGGATGCAAACATTGCACGCATGCAACAAAGCTCAGCGCTATTAAGCTTACCGAGTTTTGACAGCGATATGCTAAAAACGATGATTATCGATATTATGCGCGAATACGCAGATGAAACGCCTTTACCGCCGGGCTCTATGTATATTCGCCCAACGCACATTGGTACTGAGGCGGCAATTGGTAAAGCAGCAGCGCCATCAATGAGCTCGCTTTTGTACACGTTACTATCGCCAGTAGGTGATTACTTTGCCGGTGGTGCAACTGCACTGCGCGTGCTGCTTGAAGAAGATGGCATGCGCTGCGCCCCGCACATGGGAATGGTAAAAAGTGGTGGTAACTACGCCAGTGCTCTAGCACCTATTAGTGCTGCACGAACTAAGTATCAGGCAGACCAAATTTTATTTTGCCCAGGTGGCGACGTACAAGAAACCGGTGCTGCTAACTTTATACTTATTGATGGCAACGAAATTATTACTAAAGCGCTCGATAGCACGTTTTTACATGGTGTAACGCGTAATAGTATTTTAACCATAGCCAAAGATTTAGGTATGACGGTAAGCGAGCGTAACTTTAGCGTTACTGAGTTATTAGAGCGTGCTGCTAAACCAGGTACTGAAGCGGCGCTTTCGGGCACTGCAGCTGTACTAACTGCTGTGGGTACGTTTATTCATAACGACAAAGAATACAAAGTAGGTACTGGCGAGCCAGGCCCAACTACTGCGCGCCTTCGCCAAGCATTGAACGATATTCAATGGGGTAAAAGTGAAGACAAACACGGCTGGTTAACTAAAATCTAATTATAGATTTATCAGCAACTCGCATTAAAAAGCCACCCAATCGGTGGCTTTTGTGTGTTTGGTTACTTTAAGCTTTGCTTATTAGAACTTCATTTCTATTTTACCGTACACGTAGCGTCCGTTAAATCCATACGGCGAGAAGCTAGAGTAAGCAAATAAACGTGAGAAGGTGGTTACATCGTCAACATTTTCACGGGTTGCATCTGGATAAACATCAAAAATGTTATTAGCCCCTAAGCTCAGCGATAAGTTTTCGCTAAGCGAGTAGGCGACATCCAAGTCGGTTATCCATTTAGGCTTAAGCACTTCGTTACGTTCTGGGATATCTGAAGGGTCTTGAGTTTCGCCGTAACGTGTTGTTCTAAGCGTGGTACGTATGTCGTCGTTAGTCCATGTTGCGCTTAAGTTGTACTTATTACGCGGTGTGCTTACTTCAAAACGACGTAGCTCAGTGCCTGAGAACAAGTTGTCTTGATCAAACCCTGCACCTTGAAGCTCTGCTGGTGGGTCGATAATATTTGTTACTTCATTTTTACCGTAGTTGTAACCTAGGTTAAAGGCTAAATCGCCATAACCATCAGTTGCTACATTATATGAGGCAACCACATCCACACCACGGGTCTTACTGTCAATTGCATTTAAGAAGAAACGACCTTGGTTAGCGCCTGTGCCTTGAAGTAAATCGGCAATAGCATCGCCCGATAAGTTGTTTGATAACACAATGCGGTCATCAATTAATATTTGGTAGTAATCAACCGATAAGCTGAAATTAAAGTCGGTAGACCATGTAAAACCAACGCCGTAGTTAGTAGCTTCTTCAGCATCAAGACCAGGTGAGCCCAGTGCTTTTGCTACATCGCTGCTTGGTGCGAACGTACCTGTTTCGGTTGGTTCGCCATCAACAAATACAGTGGCCACTGAGGTAAAGTATTGTTGCTGCAAAGAGGGTGCTCTAAAGCCAGTTGATACAGAGGCGCGCAGCGCTAAGTCTTCAGTTAATGAATAACGAGTCGCAACTTTACCGTTAAGTGTATCGCCAAAGTCTGAGTAATCTTCATAACGGGCGGCAACCGCTAAATTCCAATCGTCGGTTAGGTAGGTTTCAAGGTCTATATACAAGCTCACGTTATGGCGGCTATTGTCGCCCTCAGACTCGGGTGTAAACCCTGGGAATACTTGTGCGCCCGCTGCGCCAAATGGGCCATCAACTGGGTCGGTTACTTCGCCGCCTGGGCCAAATGACCCTTGTGCATATGAAGCTTCTTCGCCTGCATCTATTTGGTATCCTTCGCGGCGATACTCAGCACCTACAGCTACACTTACCGAGCTTTCTAAAAAGCTGACGTCTACTTCGCGGCTAAAATCAACGTTTAAAGTAAGTTGATCGTAGGTAAGTGTTCCTGCATCAAAGCTTGTTTGGCTAGTCGGGCCGTATGAGGTATTCAAGCTATTTATTACACCAAACTCAAATGCATCTTGACCATATACGGCCGATACATCGTAATTCCATTCACTTACAAAACCTTTAGCGCCAAGTGCCAGTGAAAAGTCATCTATGTCTGAGGTGATAACAGGCAAAAAGCCATCAGGATAAACTTCTTCTATATTACGGCTATCGCTTGCACGGCGATAAAAACCGCCGCCTTCGCCTTCGCGTTTGCTGTAAGAGCCAAACGAATATAAATCTACTTCGTTTGTTAATTGATACCCCGCGTTATAAAACACTGAAAAGTCTTCTACATCGCCATTACCAAAGTTATGGTTATATCGATTTACGGTAAGTTCACGTGGGTCGAGAGAGCCATCATCTAATCGTGCGTAGTTTTCACGGTTATCGTAGTCAGAGCGGTTAGTTGAATGGCGGTCGCGGTATTCTGTTGAAATGTTTAAAAAGCCATTATCGCCAAGTTCAAAACCCATATTACCTTGCAGCGTTAGTGTTTGGCCGTCTGTTAAAGAGCGATCGCCCCCTTCGGTAAAGGCTAAATTACCATCACTGCCTTCAGATACAGACTCAAGCTGTGGTACACCGTCCATTTCGGTTACGTTAGCACCATATATAGCCGCCACTGAGCCACCGCTGCTGGCACTTTTAAGCACAATATTAATAACACCGGCTATAGCATCAGAGCCATATTGGGCTGCTGCACCATCACGTAATACTTCAATGCGGTCGATAGCATTTGCTGGAATAGCATTTAAATCAACTGATGATGAACCACGACCCGTTGAGCCATTTAAGTTAAGTAATGCATTGCTATGGCGACGCTTACCATTAACAAGCACTAAAGTGTGATCAGGTGCTAAACCACGAAGTTGAGCAGGGCGAACATGGTCGCTGCCATCAGTAAGTGATGCTTGCGGAAAGTTAAAGCTAGGTAATAAACTGCTGAGCAGGGCATTCGTTTCAGTAAAGCCTGAATTTTTAAGTGCATCTGCACCAATTATATCGATGGGTACTGCGCTGTCTTCTACTGTACGGCCTAATCGGCGAGAGCCAATTACGCTTATTTGTTCGATGTTTTCTTCTGCTTTGGTTTCTTGCTCTACAGCATTTACTGAGAGCGAACCAACTAGTGCAGCTGATGCGCTCATTGCGAGTAATATTTGTGGTACTGATTGCTGTAATTTAAATAACGGTTTTCTATTCATGCTGTATTTCCCCATACCCATTGAATTATTTTATTTTTGTACAAAAAGATTAATACCAACCCGCAATAATACTTAATCATTTTTAGGGGCTAAACGTGCCGTTACCTGCGTTAAAAAATTCTCATTTAGAGCAACTAAATAGCGAATTTTTTGCCTAGCTATCAACACGTTTTTCCGTCCTCAAAATAGATCACTTAATTAAGCGGATTGGTATAAACTTTTTTGTTACCTTGAACATATACTTAATTAACAAAGCCAGTCAATTGAATAACATTCAATTAATTTAGGTGTTTTTATAATTACATTTGATTGTTTTTTATAATCGCCATTGTTTTAGTTATATAGGAAGGTAATTGCTAAGTAATTGATGGATAATGAATTATATTTAAAAATTAAGTTTAACATTTAATTAACTGGTAAGATGAGCTTGGCGGGTATGACTAATTACAAGTAAGAAGCCATTTTTATTGGGCTGGCAATAAACAACTGTTGAGCTATAAATATTTTTAAAAATATAAAATAAAAATACACCCATTAAATGTTAACTAAATTAACATTTGACGAGTGGTTTATAAATTATGTACTACTTAATCGAACCTATACTTTAAAGCATGAAGCAATTTTGTTTTTATAAGTAATTGGTATAAAAAAGAGTGCTAAAAATAGTGTTAAAATTTAATTTTTCCAATAAGCATATCTTTAAATATTACCCAATCTCCCCACAAACTGTAAAAAGGGTGTTTAAAAGTAGCTGGGCGGTTTTTTTCAAAAAAGAAATGCCCGATCCACGCAAACCCATATCCAATAACAGGTAATAGCCACAATAAACTGTAGTGTTGTTTTAATAATGCTATTGCGATTACAGCAAGAACAAGTGTACTTCCTACAAAATGTAAGCGACGGCAAGTCACGTTGCGGTGCTCTTTTAAATAATAAGGATAGAAGGCTTTAAAGCTTTTAAATGTGGGGTTTGTACTTTGCATTGTGTGCTCTTTTATTGTTTTTTATTTTATGAGGGTCGTGCTATTAAAGCGTAAGTTTACATTTGTTTACAGCGATAAATGACGCTTAACGCATCTAAATAGACAAAAGGGCTAAAAGTTAATAACTTAGTCGCACTATTAATAAATAAGAATGGAACTCAGGATGTTTAAACACACTCTAGCATGTGCTGTAATTGTAGCGCTTAGCGGCTGTTCAGAGCCAACTAATACGGTAACTCAAGAAGAAGTAAAAGCACCTATGAAGCAAGTTAACGCAGTTATATACCCAGAAACAAAAAAAGGCGATGTCGTAGATACCTACTTTGAAGAAGCCGTTAGCGACCCATATCGTTGGCTTGAAGATGATATGAGCGATGAAACTGCCGATTGGGTTAAAACGCAAAACAATTTAACGTTTTCTTATTTAGAACAAATACCTTATCGCGATAAGTTAAAGCAGCGCCTTGAAAAACTAATGAACTACGAAAAAATAGGTCCTCCTTTTACTGAAGGCGATTACACCTATTTTTATAAAAACGATGGCCTGCAAAATCAATATGTTTTGTATCGCAGTAAAGATGGCGGCGACGTAGAAGTATTTTTAGATCCAAACAAGTTTAGTGACGATGGTACGACGTCTATGTCGGGTTTATCGTTTTCAAAAGATGGCTCATTGCTCGCGTATCAAATATCTGAAGGTGGTAGCGATTGGCGTAAAATTATAGTTATTGATGCACATACTAAAGAGCAAGTTGAAGAAGCGCTTGTTGACGTTAAATTTAGTGGCATTGATTGGTTAGGCAACGAAGGTTTTTATTATTCAAGTTACGAAAAACCTAAAGGCAGTGAGCTTTCGGCTAAAACAGATCAGCATAAAGCGTATTACCATAAGCTAGGTACTGCACAATCTGCTGATAGTGTTGTATTTGGTGAAACTGATGAGCAAAAACATCGCTATGTAGGCGCGGATGTAACTCATGACGGCCGCTACCTACTTATTTCGGCAAGTACGTCTACGTCAGGCAATAAGCTGTTTATTAAAGATTTAACAAAAGAAAACAGTGAGTTTGTAACGGTTGTTGGAAATACTGATTCAGATACATCGGTTATTGATAACGAAGGCAGCATGCTGTTTTTAGTTACTAACCTTAATGCACCAAACAAGAAAGTAGTGACGGTTGATGCAAGTAACCCAAGCCCTGAAAATTGGGTTGATTTAATTCCAGAAACCAAAAACGTACTAAATCTTACAAAAGGTGGCGATACCTTTTTTGCCAACTACATGGTTGATGCGATTTCGCAGGTAAAACAGTACAACAAAAAAGGTGAGTTAATTCGCGAAATTACATTACCAGGCGTGGGTACTGCACGTGGTTTTAGCGGTAAAAAAGATCAAACAACGCTTTATTATTCGTTCACTAACTACAAAACACCAGGTACTACTTATACGTTTGATGTAACTACGGGTGAATCGGGTGTTTATCGTAAGTCGGCTATTGATTTTAATAGTGATGATTACACGTCTGAGCAAGTGTTTTACACATCAAAAGACGGCACTAAAATACCGATGGTAATTACCTATAAAACAGGCATTAAGCTTGATGGTTCAAACCCTACTATTTTATACGGTTACGGTGGTTTTAATATTAGTTTAACGCCAAGCTTTAGCCCCGTTAATGCAGTATGGCTTGAGCAAGGTGGTGTGTACGCCGTTGCTAATATTCGCGGTGGTGGTGAGTACGGTAAAGACTGGCACAATGCCGGCACTAAATTGCAAAAGCAAAATGTGTTTGACGACTTTATTGCGGCTGCTGAGTATTTAAAAGATAAAAAGTACACGTCTAAAAAGCGTTTAGCACTTCGCGGTGGATCTAATGGTGGTTTGTTAGTTGGCGCAGTAATGACTCAGCGCCCAGACTTATTTCAGGTGGCTCTACCTGCTGTAGGTGTACTTGATATGCTGCGCTACCATACATTTACTGCGGGTGCTGGTTGGGCATACGACTACGGCACCAGTGAGCAAAGCAAAGAAATGTTTGAATACATAAAAGGTTATTCACCACTTCATAATGTAAAAGCAGGTGTTGAGTATCCAGCGACTATGATTACAACCGGCGATCATGATGACCGCGTTGTTCCTTCGCATTCGTTTAAGTTTGCCGCTGAGCTTCAAGCAAAGCAAACAGGTAATAACCCAACGCTTATTCGCATAGAAACCAATGCGGGGCATGGTGCAGGTACTCCAACGAGTAAAACAATTGAGCAGTACGCTGATATATTTGGTTTTACGTTATACAACATGGGCGTAGAGTCGTTATAAAAGCGCTTTAACTAAATAGCTAACTTTAATAGCTGAGCAAAAAGGCCGAGTAAATTTGATTTACTCGGCCTTTTTAATGTTAGCAGTTAGCAGTTAGCATTCAGCTACTGCATAGGTGAAAACAATCGTTGATACGTTTTATAAGCGTATTCGTCGGTCATTCCGCTCAAATAATCGCAAATTATACGCATACCTTGGTTTTGCTTTTGCGCTTCGATGTATTGTGCTTGTGTTGTTTCGGGCAATAAACGCAGCGGATCGCTAGCAAACGCGGTAAATAACTCTATTAGTAAGTTTTGACCTTTGAATTCTATTTGCTGCATTTCGGGGTCGCGTATTAAACGTTGAAACACAAAATGCTTAAGTATTTGCAATACACTGTCGTATTGGGCATCTAATTTAGCGGTGTACTTTAAAATAGGGCATTCAAAGTCATCGTTTTGTATATCTAAATGTATATGAATAATAAAGGTATTAACCAGCTCACCTATGGCATCTTTTCGCTCATAATCATTTTTTGAAAACAAACGCTTCGTGAGCGACTCAAGCATGGTGTTTAACCAGTCAAAATTTAGTGCTTTTAAATGAGGTAGAGCATGAGTTTGCCAATCGTCTAGCGTAAGTACATGGGTTGCAATGGCATCTTCTAAGTCGTGTACGGCGTATGCTATATCGTCGGCATGTTCCATTATTGCGCTATCGAGCGATTTATACGTTGTTTTAGCGCGGTACTTATCAATAGCGGCATGGTTACCCAGCAACGTTTTATCGTTTTGACTCAGTGGTTCTACTATCCAATTGAATATGGCTGCATCGTCGTTGTACAACCCTTTGGCAGGTCGCCAATCATCAGCTTTAATAAATGCACGACCGGTTGTGGCATCGGGAATGGTATGCCAAAGCGTATTAATAAACGCGGGGTATTTTATAAAACCTAATAAAGTACGACGAGTTAGGTTCATGCCGTGGCCATTACTGTAGGGCTCAAGTTTTGCAACTATGCGCAGTGTTTGTGCGTTACCTTCAAAACCACCGTGATCGCGCATCATGTAATTTAGCGCTATTTCGCCACCGTGGCCGAAGGGTGGATGGCCAATATCGTGCGCTAAACACAGTGTTTCGAGCAGTCCAGTTGATGGAAAGTGCGTAAAGTCGCTATGTTGCGCTTTTAAATGGCGCAATATGCCGGTACCAATTTGCGATACTTCTAAAGAGTGGGTAAGGCGAGTGCGGTAAAAGTCGTTTAGGCCAATACCCATAATTTGGGTTTTAGCTTGCAAACGCCTAAATGCTGCGGCATGAATAATACGCGAACGGTCGACCTGCCATGGCGAGCGGTTATCGTTAGGACGATGTTTATATTGCTCTATTATTCGGCTTTGCCATTGTTTATCCATACTGCTTACTCACACATAGTTAATATTATTAAACTTTGCTCAGTATACCCATGGACTTATAAATTGCGAATGAACAAATGCATTACATAGGCTCTGTTTTATCTAAAACCCAAATACATTGCTGAAAATTCAACCGTAAAAGGTCATCAAACCCCAGTTATTCGCGTTTATAAAGTGGCTTAGGTATAATGCGCCTTCGTATGCTTGTGTATTAACCATGCATAGTTGTTGTTTCAAAGAGAGAATACATGTTAAAAACGATTTTTAAGCTTTTACTAACCGTGTTTTTTGTATGGGCGCTTGCATATCCGTTTATACAAAATGATGATGTTGAGCTAAATGAACAAACGTCAGAACAACCAAAAAAAGTGAAGAAAAAAGAAAAACCATTACATAATGTAAAACTGCCAAAGTTTTCAGAATTTAGTGATGTTAAAGAAAAAAAACATGCATTTTTTAGCTTTATTCGTCCGCACGTTGAAGCCGAAAACAAAAAAATATTACAGCAACGCGCTAAGCTTGAAATAGCACGCATGATGCTACAAAACGAATTACCTTTAGAAAAAAAGCAAAGCAAAGATATTGCAGCAATATTAAAGTCGTACGGCTTACCAACCAGCATTGATACGCTAATACTTACGCAAGCACTACGCCGTGTTGATATAATTCCTAAAGAATTAGCGCTTATGCAAGCTGCAAATGAATCTGCGTGGGGCACATCGCGTTTTGCACGTATTGGCCTTAACTTTTTTGGTCAGTGGTGTTACACAAAAGGTTGTGGCATGGTACCAAAACGCCGTAATACTGAAGCTGCACACGAAGTTGCTGCGTTTAAATCGGTAAGAGCTGCTATAAACTCTTATTTTAAAAACATAAATACGCATCCTGCTTATAAAGATTTGCGCGCAATACGTGAAAACTTACGTCTTGAGCAAAAACCAATTTTAGCGACTGAACTTACACATGGTTTAATGTCTTACTCTGAGCGCGGTGAAGCGTATATAGAAGAGCTAAACACGATGATTAGCCAAAATAGAGCCTACTTTGATGAATAAATACATTTTTAATTGCACCAACGCCATTGCGTTAGTGCTGCTGGGCATGAGTGCATTTAATGTTAATGCTAGAGAATTTGTTATGTCGTATGACGGTTTTTATGACCGATTAAAAGTTGTTAACAAAGGCGACTTTCAATATGCGCGAGTTAATTTTTATATAAGTGATATAGCAACTAACGAAGCGTGTGCCATTAAAAGCGGCACTATTTTAACTGAAAAGAACGAGTACCCACTTAACTTTACAGATAAAGCACAATTACTATTACCGTTCGATAAGCAACTTGATACAGATAAAGCTGTTATTGTGGTGCAGCCACAAAATCCAGATCATGATTGCCAATTAAAACTTCAAATAGAAGCAAACGAACTTGAAGATTTAACGTTTTCAAAGCAGTCGTTATATACCATTAACGAAGAACTTGATGAGTTGTTAACTGACTTGTCGGGCTTTTTTGTAAGTAAATTAATGTGGTTTTTATTACCAGAGCAAAAGGGCGTGGCGGTTACATTTAAAAGCCCAATGCAATTTGATGATAAGAGCATAACGTGCGAAAAGTCTGTGTGTTATTTTGCAGTTGAAGATAACTGGGAAGATGATACCGCATCACTTGGCGATATATCGCAGGTTATTAAAGTAACGCCTTGGATTGTTAAGTAGCTCACATACAAAAGCGGCATTTAGCCGCTTTTTTGTACCAAAATTAGTATTCGCTTTTAGTCTTTATTTAATAAGTGGTGCCGATGAATCGCGCTGCATTAAAGTAGGTTCAAAAAAGCGATTTATAACAAGATTTTTATTTTGATAGACATCTTTAAGCACTAATTTAGCAGCCATTTCGCCCATTTTTCCGACAGGATTATCTATGGTCGTGAGTGTAGGGTACAGATAGTTTGCAAAAATAACGTTATCAAATCCAACAATCGATAAATCGTTTGGTAAATTATAACCGTGCTCTCGAGCATATTTCATAGCACCAGACGCCATTTCGTCATTGGCGCACACTAGTGCAGTAAAGCTGAGCTTTTCATCAATAAAATGTTTTAAGCCTTTACTACCACCGGTTTCGTTAAAGTCCCCAATGTAATAAAGCGCAGGATCAAATTTAATACCAGCCTCTGTGAGTGCTTGTTTATGACCCTCTAAGCGGTTAAAAGCATCGGCTTTAAACTGCGGACCTGCAATGTACGCTATTTGTGTATGGCCGTGATTTAATATCGATTTAGTGGCTAGGTAGCCACCTAATTGATTATCTAGGCTGATACAGTTATCTTTTAATTGCTCTACGTAACGGCTCATTAAATAAACGGGCGTAGAGCCTTTACTTAGTTTTATTAGGTAGTCGTCTGAAACGGCTTCTACGTGCAAAATAATAGCATCGCAGCGTCTGCTAATTAAAAACTCAATGCCTTCTTGTTCTTTGTCTTCTTCACTGTGGCCGGTGGTAATAATAACGTGTTTACCCGCAGCTCGAAGCTCCGATTCAATACCTGCCATCATTTGGGCAAAGAAAGGACCATGTAACTCAGATACTAAAATACCGACACTGTTAGTACAGTTAGAGGCTAAAGATTGCGCTATTGAGTTAGGCTTGTAGCCAAGCTGCTCCATGGCATCAAGCACTTTTTTTTTGGTTTTATCGCTTACACGGGTATTTTTGTTCATCACGCGAGAAACGGTGGCTAACGATACGCCCGCAAGCTCTGAGACTTGATAAATTGTTGCCATGTTATTTGTTCACTCGCTTATCCTTAACTAGGGTCTGTTGATCTTTGTGGATTAAAATTTGTTCAAACTAGGGGCTATTTAATCGCGGCGCGAGGTTTGTAACCTAGTGGGCTAAGTAAAAACCGAGCAACAAAGAGTAAATAGCCCCTAGAAAGAACCCTTTGGGCTGCGCCTGTTTGGCATTAATGCTACGTTATCGCCCATTTATGGGGAATAACCACACTACATAGGCTCTGCCTTGCCTAAATACCAAACAGACTGCTGCAAATTTAACCTTGAAAGATCAACAGACCCTAGTTGTTAGTTTAGATTGAATATTTTCAACAACCTGATTAGTCAGTGTATATTTTTTCATTATGTAGGCAACAAATAAAGATCCAAAAGCAGGTAACACAGTAAATGAGAGCAAAATACCGTGTTGAGTATCAATAGTTTGTACTACATCAGCCTGATAGCTATAAAAAGATAACAACCAGCCTGCAATTGCGCCGCCTACTGCCACGCCCATTTTAATAAAAAATATGACACCTGAATAAACTAAACCGGTAATGCGTACACCAGTTTTTTCATGCCCGTAATCTATAGTGTCGGCCATTTTTGCCCACAACAGTGGGGTAGCCATATCTAAAAAGAATTTCCATAAAATAAAGGCTGTAAATGCGAGTACTAATTGATCTTCACTAATAAAGTAGCTAAATCCGCAAATAGCGGCAGCAATAACTTGTAAGCTTATATAGGCTTTTATTTTACAAAAGCGCTTTGCAAGCGGTTGAGCTAAAGCACACCCTAGCATGCTTGCTGCAACGCCTAGAGTCATAAAGAGGGTGATTAAATCGTCTCGACCTAAATAGTATTTTACGTAGTAAACAGCAAGCGTAAGCCTTAATACTTGACCGGTAAGTAAAAAGAACGCAGCTAAGCAAAGCGTTCGCCATTGATCGTTTTTAATTAATGCTTTAACACTTTGTGTAAAAGGAATGTTTTGCTCTTTTGGCTGTTGTATACGCTCTTTTGTGCCTAAAAAACAAAGTAAAAACAGTACAAATCCTAAAATGCTCATTGCAGTCATGGTGTATTGATAGCCCTTAGCTGCATCGCCTTGGCCAAAGTACTCAACCATTGGCATAGTACAACCCGCTACTATTACACCGCCTAACATACCAAATACAAAGCGGTAAGACTGAATAGTCACGCGCTCTTTTACGTCGCTTGTAAGTACACCGCCCAGTGCACAATAAGGAATATTGATAGCGGTGTAAGCCACCATTAGGAGTGTGTAAGTAGTAAAGGCGTAAACTATTTTATCGGTGCCTTCTAAATTAGGCGTAGTAAACGCTAAAATACTAATAATGGCAAAAGGAAGTGAAAGCCAAAGTAGGTAGGGGCGAAAGTGCCCCCAGCGCGTATGTGTTTTGTCAGCAAGGTTGCCCATTAATGGGTCGGTTACGGCATCAAAAATACGTACTGCTAAAAACATAGTACCGACAACAGCGGGTGATAAACCCACTACGTCTGTGTAGTACAGCATTAAAAACATCATAACTGTTTGAAAAATAATATTACTGGCGGTGTCGCCTAAGCCATACGCTATTTTTTCTTTTACACTGACCATGATTATTTATCCCGCTTTATACTTGTTTTTAGTTATGGGTATATTCTTATCTTTTAGAGATGAGTTCTTTATAAGCTAAGCCACTATTTTTGATAGTGCGTTGCTGCGTCTTATAATCTACATACACAATACCAAAACGTTTTAAGTAGCCTTCTGCCCATTCAAAGTTATCCATTAAGCTCCAAGCAAAGTAGCCATGAATAGTAACACCTTGTTCAATCGCATTATGAACCGCGTTTAAGTGGGTATTATAATAACTTAAACGATCTAAGTCGTTAACTTCGCCATTATTATAAGTATCGGGCATGGCTGCGCCATTTTCGGTTATATAAATAGGCGGTAGCGTGTATGTTTTATTAAGCGATACGAGCAAGTCGGTGAACGATTGCGGGTAAATTTCCCATCCCATATCAGTTAGCGGGCCTGTAGGTGCAATAGGCTCATAAATATCAGTAGGGTGCGCCTTATAAACTTGGCGGGTATAAAAGTTTATGCCTAGGTAATCGATTGGTTGCGAAATTAATTCCATGTCGCCTTCAAAAATCTCAGGCTGATGGTTTAATGGTAATTGATTAATTATATCAGGATATTGGCCATCAATTATTGGTTTGATATACCACTGATTAAGGTAATCATCTGCAAATGCAGTGGCTTTTAAGTCTTCATCACTTTGAGTAAGGCTATAACACGGCGTAAAGTTAAGCACTATGCCATTTAATGTATTAGGCGAGTTTTGCTTTAATACGCTCATAGCGAGTCCGTGGGCTAATAATAAATGGTGCGCTGCTTTACGGCCATATTCTTTACCCACTTTACCTGGGGCATGAATACCAATTTCGTAACCTAAAAACGCACTACAAAATGGTTCATTCAATGTGGCATAAGAGTGAACGCGATCGCCAAAGGCTTTGGTAATTAAATTTACGTAATGTTCAAAAGCGTAAGCTGTTTGTCTGTTAAGCCAACCGCCTTCATCTTCAAGGTGCTGCGGTAAATCCCAGTGGTACAAAGTAACAAAGGCTTTAATATTGCGACGTTTTAGCTCATCTAAAATATCAGTATAAAACTTAACGCCTACAGGATTTAACTTTCCTTCTTGGGTCATCACGCGCGGCCATGAAATAGAAAGCCTGTAAGCATCTACGCCAAGTGACTCAATAAGGTCTATATCATCACGCCAAAGGTTATAGTGATCGCACGCGGTATGACCGTCTGAGCTATCGACTATTTTATTGGGTGTATCGCAAAAAGTGTCCCAAATACATGGGAGACGATCTTGTGATCCGCCTTCTATTTGAAAAGAAGCCGTAGCCACACCGTATACAAAGTTTTTAGATAAAAGCGGTGAATGGGGTGGTAGTGATAATTTTGTCATTAATAACAAACCTTTTGTTAGTCATTTACAGAGAAATCAGCTCTGTGTTTTTGCTTAATTAATGCTGTATGAGGGTACAAAAAATAAAAAGTGTTGAAATATACAGCTTGTTCGTATTTAATTGCATATGAAAGCGCTTACATTTAAGGTTAGTGTTTATTAATTCTTAGGTCAACTCTTTAATGCTTCTGGATGGTTTAAAGACAGCTGAAAACTAAAACAGGGCAGCTTAAGAATAGATTTATAATAATAAAATACGGAGAACACATGGCAAGTTCAGCACCAGTGACAACACACACACAGTCGCAAAACTATCAGGATAAAAATTACAGTTTTGCATTAACTTCTCTAACAACATTATTTTTTATGTGGGGATTTATAACCTGCTTAAATGATATTTTAATCCCACACTTAAAAGCCGTATTTAACTTAACGTATGTACAAGCCATGTTGGTTCAGTTTTGCTTTTTTGGCGCTTACTTTTTAATGTCACTTCCAAGTGGTTATATAGTTAAAAAGGTGGGCTATAAAAAAGGCATCGTGATTGGATTATTAATTGCAGCAGTCGGGTGTATATTATTTTACCCAGCAGCGTCTTTACATAGTTACCCTGTATTTTTATTCGCTTTATTTGTACTTGCCAGCGGCATAACGTTATTGCAAGTATCTGCTAATCCTTACGTAAGTTTGTTGGGCTCCCCAAAAACTGCGTCGTCTCGACTTACGCTTACCCAAGCTTTTAATGCATTAGGTACCACTGTTGCGCCATCATTTGGTGCTCTGTTAATTCTAGACTCAGCGTCAGAAGCCTTTTTAACACCGGCTCAAAATGCAGAGTCAGTTCAACTTCCTTACCTCCTTTTAGCTGCAATGCTTATTTTACTAGCCGGTATTTTTGCTTGGCTTAAATTACCAGACATTATGAGCGAGCAAAAAGCAGAAGCCGAAAAATCAGAAGCAATTGAAGGCAGTGCTTGGCAGTATCGCCATCTTGTATTAGGTGCTGTGGGTATATTTATGTATGTAGGCGCCGAAGTGGCAATTGGTAGCTTTTTAGTAAGCTTTTTAGCACAAGAAAATATAGCAGGGCTAAAAGAGAATGTTGCAGCTCATTACATCACTTATTATTTTGGTGGTGCTATGGTTGGGCGTTTTATTGGTGCTGCTGTAATGCAAAAACTACCCGCTGGTAAAGTACTTGGCTTTAACGCAACCATGGCTATTATTTTAGTCATTATTGCCATGAGCACGTCGGGGCAATTAGCAATGTGGTCAATCCTATTGGTTGGTTTATTCAATTCTATTATGTTCCCAACTATTTTTAGTTTAGCGTTAAATGGACTTGGTAAGCATACCGCTCAAGGCTCTGGTATTTTGTGTTTGGCGATTGTAGGTGGTGCAATAGTGCCACTTTTACAAGGTGCGCTTGCTGATAGTGTGGGTGTTCAACTTTCGTATGTTTTACCTATTTTATGTTACATATTTATTGTTTTTTACGGCCTACGAGGCAGCAAACCAGTATTAGTGAAGGAGCCATCATAATGAAAACGACTTTTAAACTTAATGCATTAGCAATTGCAACGTTAGTAGGAAGTGTTACTGCACTAAGCGGATGTACTAACGAAAGCTATGTTGAAAAAGTAAATGTTGAAGCGCAATCTAAGCTTGAGAAAATTTGGCCAAAGCTTTCAATTGCAGTGAAAAAAGACCCTGCTATTGAAGCTCAAATTCTCACGTTTTTAGAAAATATGACGCTTGAGCAAAAAGTAGCGCAAATGATTCAACCAGAAATTCGTGATATTACCGTTGAAGACATGCGCAAATATGGTTTTGGCTCTTATCTTAATGGCGGTGGTGCATTCCCTAATGGCGATAAGCATGCAACGCCAGAGGATTGGGTTGCACTTGCAGAAAAAATGTATCAAGCGTCTATTGATGACTCAGTGGATGGCAGCAAAATTCCGACTATGTGGGGCACCGATGCAGTACATGGTCATAATAACGTAATTGGCGCGACACTTTTTCCACATAATATTGGTTTAGGCGCGGCTAATAACCCAGATTTAATAGAGCAAATAGCGTCTATTACCGCAGTAGAAGTAATGGCTACGGGGATAGATTGGGTATTTGCACCCACTGTAGCAGTAGTACGAGACGACCGTTGGGGCAGAACGTACGAAGGCTATTCTGAAGATCCAAAAATTGTTCACGATTACTCAGCAGCGATTGTAAATGGATTGCAAGGTAAAGCCGATGGCGACTTTTTAAGTGATAAGCGCGTTATTAGCACGGTTAAGCACTTTATTGGCGATGGCGGCACCGTTGATGGGGATGATCAGGGAAATAATATAGACAGCGAGCAATCGCTATTTGATATTCATGCTCAAGGTTACGTAGGTGGTTTGTCGGCGGGTAGTCAATCTGTTATGGCATCTTTTAATAGCTGGAATGGCGTTAAAAATCACGGCAATAAATACTTACTTACAGATGTATTAAAAACACGTATGGGTTTTGATGGTTTTGTAGTGGGAGATTGGAACGGCCATGGTCAAATTAAAGGCTGTACTAACGAAAGCTGCCCAGAAGCGGTAAATGCTGGCCTTGATATTTTTATGGTGCCAACAGGCGCGTGGAAGCCGCTATATGAAAATACAATTGCACAAGTAAAAGCAGGTAAAATAAGTATGAGCCGCATTGATGATGCGGTGGCACGTATTTTACGCGTTAAATTACGCGCTGGGTTATTTGATAAACCAAGTCCGGCTAAGCGTCTTTACTCGGGTAAAACAGAGCTTATTGGCGCGCAAGCGCATCGCGAAGTCGCACGTCAAGCTGTGCGCGAATCGCTTGTATTGCTTAAAAATAAAAATAACCTATTACCTATCGCAGCTAATCAACGCGTACTTGTAGCGGGTGATGGTGCTGATAATATAGGTAAACAGTCGGGTGGTTGGAGTATTACGTGGCAAGGGACTAATAACAAAAATACAGATTTCCCTGGAGCAACGTCAATTTACAAAGGGTTTGAAGAGCAAATATCTGCAGCAGGTGGAAGTGTTACTTTAAGTGCAGATGGTACGTTTGAACAACGTCCTGATGTTGCCATTGTTGTATTTGGTGAAGAACCATACGCAGAAGGGCACGGCGATAAAGATAACCTTGAGTTTGAACGTGGAAATAAAAAGTCATTAGCACTTTTAAACTCGCTAAAAGAGCAAGGTATCCCTGTTATATCTGTGTTTATTTCAGGTCGCCCTATGTGGGTTAACAGCGAACTTAATGCATCTGATGCGTTTGTAGCTGCATGGTTACCTGGTACAGAAGGTGCAGGTATTGCTGATGTTTTATTAAAAGCAGCAGACGGCACCATTCAAAATAACTTTAAAGGTAAGCTATCGTTTTCTTGGCCTAAATCGGCGGTACAAACTACGGTTAATAAAGGCGATGAAAATTACGATCCATTACTTCCTTATGGTTTTGGTTTAACGTACGGCGATAAAAATGTATTAGCTGACGACCTTGATGAAGACTCTAAACTTGATAACTCAGGGCTTACGAGTATGGATATACTTGTTGGTGCACCTGTAGCACCATGGCGCTTATTGTTAAAATCGGGCGATGAGCTTTTAGATGTATCGAGTAGTACTCATGAATTTGGTGCAATTAAATACCGTACTGAGGACAAAACAGTACAAGAAGACGCGCGCCAATTTAATTTCAGCGGTGCAGAAAAAGCCAGTGCTGAAATAGTAACAAGCTTTGCAGAAGATACTATTGCCTACGTTGAGGCAAATGGTGTGATTAGCTTTGATATTAAATTAAACGAAGCACTAACGAGCGATGTAGCGCTTGCTATGACTTGTTCTGGTGAGTGTGGTGCAAGCATTGATTTAGCAAACGTAGTGGATAAAACCATTGGAAATAAATGGCAGTCAGTATCAATTGATTTAGGTTGTTTTGCTGATAAGGGTGTTAATTTTGCAAACCTAACAAGCCCATTTAGCTTACACAGCGATGGTAAAGCATCAATTTCTGTAGCTAATATTCAGTTTGTGCCAAATAAAGCGGACGAGGCTACACTTTCTTGTAGGTAGTTTACAAACTCTATTGTGTGTATACCAAAGCCCTTCGAATGAAGGGCTTTTTTTATGTAGATATTAGGGCGTGTTTATCTTTGACGATTAGCTTTGCATTAATAAGCTTTTTTCATCAAAGGTAACCACTTTGTCTCGGCCTGTTTCTTTAGCTAAGTAAAGGCGTTTATCCGCATAAGCAAGTAGCTCTTTTATTGTAGCCTCACCATTGATCGCATTACTTACTCCAGCGCTTACCGAGAGGCTAATGTGTTGTCCGTCATGATAAAAAGGCTGGATACTTATATTTTTTCGTAATTGCTCTGCATCATTTTTTGCTGCACTTAGGCTGTAATCAGGCAGTAAAATGGCAAATTCTTCTCCGCCAATTCTGGCACTAATACCCACATTTAAAAATTGCTCTTTAATATGTTGAGATATCCATTTAATTGCCTGATCGCCCATTTCGTGGCCAAATTGATCGTTTACACGTTTAAAAAAGTCAATATCGAGCAAAATAACAGATACATTTTTATCTATGTTTTTAGGATTACTTAGTGCTTCCCTGCTTTTTGTAAAAAAGCCACGGCGGTTAAGTAATTGACTGAGCGTGTCGGTATTAGCAAGGCTTGAAAGCGTACGTTCAGTATTCGAAGCCAGCAGATACGGCAATATAAGTGCGCTGCAAGTAGCTAAAATTAAATGGCTACTTAAAATAAACTGGAGTGATTCAAGGTAATTAGCTGAATTAGCACCCAGGTAAGGAATTGCGAGTAATGTTGTTTGTGTGAGCATTAAAAGGGTATGAATTAAAAAGCACACAACAAGCGCTTTTTTCTGCAACGTTGCTACAAAGCTCATACTTTTAATAATGTAAGCTGAGTAGAGGTATAGGCCCGAAATAACAAAACTTGTTAGCATTTGCCCTGCTGAATAAGGATATATGGGCAGTAAGGTCAGCGCTGTAAAGCCAAGCAAATAATACAGTGGCACTAAGTTTAATGGTTTGCTGTGTTTATATTTATGTAATCCAACAATAATTAAAAATGGACTTAGTAATATAAAAATATCAGCCAAATAGTGTGTAATAAAAGGCACGTCTATTACTAACTTTAAACAGGCAAGTAATTCGGCAAATGCAAAAGTGATACACGCTAGGCCAAATAATAAAAATGATGTTTGTTTTTTAAAGTTATGTAAAGATAAAAAAAATAGGCCTATTAATACGTTAAGAATGAAAGAGAGACTGATCACTGTAGGCAGGTGTAGCATTTAAGATTCTCTTTTATTAAAGATAGGCGTGGTTGGCGTGGAAAACGTGCTGATTATTATGTATTAATGTTTAAAGGTCAATATGGGTAAAAAGTAGTAATCTACCCATGTATCTAATTTGAAAAAGATTTTAACTGAACGAATATTAACGCCCGCTAAACCAAGCTCTCTAAAGCCGATTTTATATCAGGATGATGAAAACGATAATTGTGAACGAGTGCCTTTTTAGGGACTACAAATTGCCCCGTTGTTAATAAGTCTGACATTTCACCCATTAATAGTTTAAGTGCTGCAGTGGGCATAGGAATAAATGCAGGTCGAGAGAGCGCCTCGCCTAAGCTTTTACTAAATTGAGCATTGCTTACAGGGTTGGGTGCTGTTGCGTTAACAGGGCCTGATATTTCTGGGTGTTTAATAATAAAGAGTATTAGCTGAATCATATCGTCTATGTGTATCCACGACATACCTTGCTCGCCGTTACCAATCGGGCCGCCTAAACACAATTTAAAAGCAGGCAACATTTTTCCAAGTGCACCTCCTTTTTTAGCTAAAACAATACCGGTGCGCAAAAGGCATACTCTAGTTTGTTCTGATTGTGCAAGTAGTGCTGCACTTTCCCAGTCTTTACAAAGCTGGTGGCTAAATTCATTGTGTGGGCTCTCAAACGTTTCATCGATATGATTACTATTTTGTCGACCATAAAAACCGACGGCACTTCCAGATATAAAGGTATGCGGGGGAGAACTACAGGCTTTAATAGCTTCACTAATTTGCTGTGTAATATCAATACGGCTGTTTCGTATTATTTGCTTTTGTTTGTCGCTCCAGCGTTTATTTACAATCGGCTCGCCAGCAAGATTAATAACGATATCAACAGTGTTAAAATCAACATCACTAATGTCACTTACGGCTTTAACTTTGTGGCCTAATAATACATTTGCTTTAGTTGGATTGCGGCTAAGTACAGTAACAGTATTATGATGAAGTAAAAAAGGGCATAAGTGCTTACCAATTAATCCGGTCGCGCCAGTTATAAATATATGCATTATTAATCCTTACAATAAAATAGAAGCAAGTGATTAAAAAAACATACTCGCTAGCAAACGGCTTTGCAAATTTATACGTACAACAGGCTTTTATGATCACTTCGTAATTATTTCATTTAATTACCTTTTGCCTTACACTGGGGCGATATAGTTAATAAAAGGATTAATAAATTGGCAAGTTTAACTGGAGTGAATAAAAGCTTAATAGTTTTTGCTTCCTTAGTAGTGGTACTCGCCGGAATAAAAGCCGCGAGTGTAATTATTATTCCGTTTATTTTGGCGGCATTTATTGCCATTATTTGTAACCCGCTTATCAAGTTTTTTGCGCGCTACAAAATTCCTAAAGGCATTGCTGTTATGCTGGTAGTGCTTATTATAGTTGGCTTAGGTGTAAGCCTTGGTGGGCTTGTAGGGCAATCTATCAACGATTTTTCTCAGCAGCTTCCTGAGTATAAAACACAACTTAAAGAAGAATTTGTGTGGCTGGTCGATTTAGCATCTCAATACAACATATTGATCAATAAAGATCAGTTAATTAATATGTTCGACCCTGGCAAAATGGTTGATGTGGCCACTAATATGCTCACTGGGTTAGGTGGCGTAATGGCAAACATGTTTTTAATTATTTTAACGGTTGTTTTTATGCTGTTTGAAGGGCCAATGCTGAGCAAGAAAATACATATGGCACTTGAAGACCCTGATAGTAAAATGAAGCAAATTGACCGCTTTTTAGAATCCATTAATTCATACTTGGCAATTAAAACGCTAGTAAGTTTAGGGACGGGTATTATTGCTGCGTTTTATTTATGGATTTTAGACGTTGACTACTTCGTGCTTTGGGGCGTGTTGGCATTTATGTTCAATTACATTCCAAATATAGGTTCAATTATTGCGGCTGTACCAGCTATATTACTTGCCCTTATTACTCAAGGCCCGTTAGTGGCAGGACTTGTTGCTGCAGGATATTTAACAATAAATACGGTAATGGGTAATATTGTAGAGCCTAAATTTTTGGGTAAAGGGCTGGGTCTTTCAACGTTAGTGGTGTTTTTATCATTAATATTTTGGGGCTGGTTATTAGGTACTGTGGGTATGCTTTTATCTGTACCATTAACAATGATTGTAAAAATAGCCCTAGAAGCCAGTGCAGAGGGCAAGTGGGTTGCCACTTTAATGGGCAGTGGTGAAGACGTTACTAAAAATAACTAACATTTATAACCATCAAGGGCTGTAAAATTAAAGCCCTTGATGGTTAAGTTATCAATAAATACAGGGCAATTAATTAACAAACGATTTAATAGCGTCATCCACAGCGTTTATTGCGCCTTCTAAATATCCTGCTTCTTGTTTTGCAAACTCACTCGCTACAAAATGAATGTTGAGGTTACTTAATTGCTCTTCCAAGTTTGAAAAATCAAATTCTGGGTGCTGTGAAGGCTGAGTTTGATCGTCTCTATTAGCTACAAATTTATCCTCTGCCCAGTCTTTAATAAAGTATCCGGTTGCCTTTTCAGAATCCTTACCATAAAAGTAGCTGAGCTGTTGGGCACAGGCTTGAATTAATTGCTCTTGAGTTACTTGGTTTCGTGATAAGTAGGGGACACCTATAAAGCCAAATAATGCGGCGTAATTACTATCCTCAGCACTGGCATCGTGAATTTCGACCATAGGGCCTACGCGGCTAAAGCATTGCCCAGATAAGTTTTTATCACGCCAAAATGCATGTTCAAAAGTAGCTATAAATTTGGCTTGTCCTGCCATCCATGTAGGTACACTATTGAGGCGGTTTATGAGTGTTGGAGTCGCCCATAGTTCAGGTGTTAAATGCGTTGTAACCATACGAGGAGGAATTGCTGAAATTAATTTGCCAGTAGTAAAGTGCTTTATATTGCCTAAGTGATTAACAGTAACTTGCCAGCTATTATCGTTCTTTTTAAGCTCAGTGACATTGTGTTCTAATAATATTGAATCAGGATTAAGTTGCTCATATAAGGCAGTTATTAAGGTATTCATGCCGTGTTTGAGTCTAAATAGTTGCATATCTCCAGCACCTGCAATTTGTTGAGGTTGCTTTGAGTTAGGTGCTTGATATAACACATCTCCTTTATTGTATTGCTCAAATATACTTAAGTTGAGTGACTTTAATAGCGCTTGAATTTTTGGTTGGTGGGGAAATATCCACGTAGGACCCAAATCAAAACTAATATCGTTATTTATTTGTGATTGCGCGGCAAAAATTCGGCCACCTAACTGCGATTTAGCTTCTAATAATAAGTAGTTGTAATTTATACACACTGTATAAACCAGCAAGTCCGCCACCTATAATAATTACTGGTTTAGTCATTTGTTTACCTATTAGTTATTTAGCAATCTACTAGTAGGTAGTTTGTTTTGATATTAATAAATTGTCAAGTAAGCTAAAGGAAACGAGTAAAGAAACGTAACTAGTTTAGTGTGCTTAAGTTACGTTAAAATGGGTGTTTTAGTGATTCTGTAAATTGATTTATAAGCTCAATTTCACACAGTTTATAGCTAATGGCTGCGGTTGTCGCATTAGGAAGTTTTATTAAGTAACGCCATTGGCAGGCGCTCTCAAGGTACTTTTCATTATTTTTAATGCTGCGCATAAATAACGGCAGCACTTGCGTATTGCCTGTGCTTTCTTGTGATTTAGTGAGCTCATATTTACGCTTTTGTATCCAACTGCCTTGTGCTTGTTTTGCTTTATCAATTTGGCTATCTAGGCATTGAATATATCGCTTAGCTTCATCGGTTGTTGCTTTAGCGGCTAAAGTACATGCCTCATCTGCAAAGCTGTATTGGCTTGAAGCTAATAACACAATGGCAGTTAGTTGTAATAAATGGTTACTTTTTGTCATTGTAATTAAACTCTAAAATAAATTGAGCGCCGCCTAAGTTATCAGCTTCTGTAATGGTAAGTGTACCGCGATAGGACTTAACCAAGTCAGATACAATTGCCATCCCAACGCCGTGTCCACTTTCGTATGTATCCAGACGAGTACCCCGTGTAAGTAGAGATTCACGTTTATCCTCTGGTACGCCAGGGCCATCATCGCTAATTCCAATACACAAAGTTTTGCTTTGAATAACTTGTATTGCTACTTGTATTGCTACTTGTGAGCGACACGCTTTACAGGCGTTATCAATCAGATTGCCAAGTAATTCCATTAAATCTGTTTGGTCACCTAAAAAGTAATCTTTTTCGGTTACGGTGCAGGTAAAAATAATATCTTTATCACGGTACACTTTTGCCATAGCACTGAGTATTGAATCGAGTACTGGCTTAATAGGTGTTTGTTTTTTCCAGGTGTCTGATGCACCGGTTGCAGCACGCTTTAATTGGTGCTCGATCATCACATTAATTCGGTCGAGTTGTTCTTGTGCATCGGCATCGTTTGCCAATGGACTTGATTTTAGCACCGCAAGCGGTGTTTTAAGTGCATGAGCAAGGTCGCTTAATGAGGCTCTGTAACGCTCTTTTTGGCGTTGTTGAGACTCAAGTAGCAAGTTTAGGTCTGCTTTTATTGTTTGCAGTTCTACAGGGTAGAGGCCTTTAATTTCTTGAATATCACCCGATTCAATTGCTTTTATTTCTTTATCGAGTCGTTGGAGTGGGCGAGCGCTCCAAATAAAACCAATCGCCATCAGGCCTGCAATTGCAATGCCCATTATAAACATCCAATCTACAAGGGTTTGCTTAAAACCATCCATTAAACGAAGTAGAGCGTCATTACGTTTAACTAATATAAAGCGAGCTTGTTCTGATTGATCTATGTTATTTAAAATTACAGTCAGGCTAAGTTGCCAGTACGCGGTGTTATTATACTCCACGCGCCTGAAATCGGCAGCACCGGCTTTGGTTTCTATTTGCTCTGGTACATAGTTTAAGTTTACAGCCGATTCTGAGTTCCAAACAGGATCATCATCGCGGTAAATCATTGCGTAGGTATCTGAATTTAATCTGTTTAACTCAGGCGCTAAAATAGTGCTGGGCATAATAATACCATGCTCAGTAAAGTCGACTTCAGATATTAGCGAGTAAAGCTGTGCTTCGAGAGTTTTTTCAGTCGCATCAACAAGTGAAGCGTAATACGCTTTGCCAATTGAATAAAATAAGATAGGGAGCGCGACTAATAAAACAAAGACAAGGATAAATCCTTGCCTTATTTTTAACGATATTTGCGGTATTACCACTGGCTTTTAAGCCTGTAACCACGCCCACGTAGTGTCTCTACTGGGTTTAGCACACCATCAGGGTCAAGCTTTTTACGCAAACGTAGTACAAATACTTCAATTACGTTTGAATCAAGATCGAAATCTTGGTCGTAAATATGCTCAGTAAGTTCTGATTTAGAAATTACTTTTTGCGGATTTACCATTAAGTATTCAAGTACTTTATACTCGTAAGCTGTAAGGCTAAGCTCTTTATCATCAACCCATACTTGTTGAGAACGTGTATGAATTTTAATTGGGCCCGCAGTCATTTCTGGATTTGCTTTACCAGCACTGCGACGAATTAATGCATTACAACGTGCAATAAGTTCTTCAACATGAAATGGTTTGGTAAGGTAGTCATCAGCACCTGCATCTAAACCTTCTACTTTATCCTGCCAGCGATCGCGCGCTGTTAAGATTAAAATAGGAATAGTAATGCCCTGTGCTCGTGCTTTATTGATTAGCTCAATACCGTCTATTTTAGGTAAACCTAAATCAACTACGGCCATATCAAGCGGGTATTCTGTAATGTGGAAAAGACCTGCTTCACCATCGTGACATAAATCCACGCTGTAACGTTCTTTTTCTAAAGCATTACGTAGGTTATCTGCTAAATGTAAATCGTCTTCAATAACTAAAATTCGCATTTGTTAATCCTTTTTCACTTCGCCGGTTTTTTTATTTATATGTAAATCAACGACGTGGCCGTCAGATTTGAGTATTCGTACGGTATAAAAATCTGTTTTTTCGGTAATTTTTAAGGTCTTACCGCCTATTGTTTTCTTTGCAAGTATTACGGCTTTCTTTTTGTCCACCTCAGCATGAGATGCTTGGGTGGCCGTCGCTGCTTGAGCAATGTTAGCTAAGCTAACACAAGCAATAAAACCGAGGCTTAATAATACGCGCATAATGGAAAACTCCTAGACCAGACCCACTTAGTTTAATTAACTAAGTTACTAAAATTCAAGTAAAAACGCTAAATTCGCTTTTATCTCAGTAATTTTAATTAAAATCTTGTGAACAAACCCTGAATTACAGTGCAACGCACGCTCTTAGGGTTTAATACACTTTTAAGCACGGAACACTTTTTTGAAAGGTTTAACAACTGTATTTTCATAGATGCCAGCGGCAACGTAAGGGTCAGCTGCTGCCCATTCTCGAGCGGCTTCAATTGACTCAAACTCAGCAACAACTAATGAACCGGTAAAACCTGCTTCTTGAGGATCTTCACTATCGACTGCCGGAAACGGACCTGCGGTAAGTAAACGATTTTGAGAATCAAGCTCACTAAGGCGCGCTAAATGTGCAGGGCGTGCTGCTTTTCTAAGCTCTAAGCTATTTTCAACGTCTGTTGAATGAATCATGTACAACATAAGTAATCTCATAAAAATTGTTAAATTTGATTAACGCAATACTACCACAGCGTTGAAAATTGGTGAATTAAAAGCGTATTTACACAGGTTTACACATCGATTTTATTTTTACACTGTAATTGCTTGAAAATCTCTGTGTAACACTGGTAGAGTCGCTGAAATATACAAAATAATAAAAAGGTTTCAAGCATGAGCGAAAATAGAGAACGATTTAGTTCCCGTCTCGGATTCATATTAGCGGCGGCAGGTTCGGCTGTAGGTATTGGTAATTTAGTTGGCTTTCCGGTTTCTGCTACTAAAAATGGCGGCGGCGCATTTTTATTAATTTACGCTTTATTTGTCGTATTCATTTGTTTACCAGTCATGATGGCTGAAATGGCAATGGGTCGTAACGCTCAAAAAGATCCACTTGGTTCGTATAAGCTATTATCAAATAACGATAAAAAATGGAAGTTTGCAGGCTTTTTAGCCGTGCTTACACCATTTATGATTGCTGTATTTTATATGGTAATTACGGTTTGGATTTTTGGCTATTTAACGCAAACAGGCCTAGGTAATTTAGATTTATTAGCTGATCCCGGCCACTTTGGTGTTTTTATCAATAGTTACACTGTGTTTGGTTATATGGCCGTTGTGGTTATTATGGTGAACTTAATTTTATTAGGCGGTGTTAAGCAGGGCATAGAAAAAGCCGCTAAGTTTTTAATGCCCGCTTTATTGGTTATGCTGCTTGCCCTCGTTATTTATGTATTAACGCTTGATAACGCAATGGCCGGTGTTAAATACTATATTATTCCTGATTTTTCTAAAATGAATGCAAGTGTCTTAAATGGCGCATTAAGCCAAGCGTTTTTCTCGCTATCTTTGGGCATGGGTATCTTAATGACTTACGCATCTTATATTTCTAAAAAGGATGACATTGTCAGTAGCGCTAAAATGGTTGCTATTACTGACTCACTTGTTGCGTTTGTAGCTGGTTTAATGGTGCTACCCGCTATATTTAGTTTTGATCCAAATACAGACCCTGCAGCACTTTCTGACTCGTCTGTATCGATGATTTTTGTATACCTACCTAAAATCTTATTAGCACTGCAAAATGATATTGGCTATGTAGGTGCATCTATTGTTGCATTCTCATTCTTTTTATTAGTATTTTTTGCAGCAATTACCTCACTTGTTTCAATAGTAGAAGTCCCGACTGCAACCCTAAGTGACCGCAAAGGTATTAGCCGTAAAAAAGCATTGGGCATCCTTACACTTTCAACCGGCGTACTTACTATTTTATGTACAATGTCGTTTGGTATGATTGACAGCCTTACTTCGTTCACCAGTTATGGCGGCGTTAATAAGAGCTTCTTTGATATTATTGTTGATGTATTTTACGACACAATTTTACCGCTTAATGGCTTAATGGTGTGTTTATTTGTAATGTATCGCTGGAAAAAAGCACGCTTAACACAAGAGCTAAGCTTAGGTTCGCCTAATTATGCGGGAAGCTTTATGGAAAAATACGTTAACTTTTCACTTTCAACGTTTATTCCTGTTATTTTAGCTGTGATATTTATTAATACAGTGGCGACTAAGTTTTTCCACTTAAAAATATTTGGCTTTTAAATAGACCTCTTTAAAGCTTATTGAATAATATAATGCCGCTCAGCTAAGCTCTGCGGCATTTTTTATGAGCGTTTCTACAGGTATCTGTTAAAAGGATTTAAAAATGAATAAAATTATTATCGGGTTTGCTTTTGCTATTTCATCATTTGGCGCATTTGCACAAAGCGCTGATGGTTGGCCAGAAGGCGGTGCAATGCACACTGGCAAAATTTATAATTTAGAGGGTAATAGGTACAAAACTAAAATCAGTAAAATGATGGATGAAATTTACCCACAACTAACTGATGATTACCAAGTTGATGCAGTTAAAGCACAAATAATAGCATGGGAGCCGTATATAGACGCTACATGTAACGTTGTTGGCATAGCAACGGGGGCAGGTGGCTCTTGGCCCTCAACGTATAGTGTTAAATGCGAAAGAAGCCTAAGTTATGATAGATACTTTGCAACTAAAAACGCGCTGAAGTGCGTTAATAGATTAAGCAAAGAAGAGTTTGTAGGGCGTAGCGAAAAGTTAAATTGCCTAGATTCAAATTGTAAGTGCATAACTTGTTTTGGCTAGATTAAGT
>NZ_WTKZ01000042.1:0-35525 GCF_011378805.1 Pseudoalteromonas sp. Z9A6 | reverse complement strand
AAATAGTAAGATACGTTCCTAAAAAGAGTAATTCTACAGCCTCAACGCCACCTTAAGCGGCAAAAAATTGTTTGCTAAAATGTTGAACGGAGTGAAAACAGCAAACTGTTTTTTGTCCGTTTGAAGGTCTTGTTATGTGTGTTTATCGAACAAACTTGCAACAACACCGCTTTCCAGCACAACTAATACACGATCAAAGTAATTCTTTTCAATTATGTTATCAATAGCCTCTTGATACATTAATATTTGCTCATTATCGTCGTCACTAAATTTGTTTGCATAAAAATCATGTAATGCAAGCCAAACTGGTGGCTTAACTTCACTACATTTTTGTTTTTTCACACAAATGCTTTTTCTAACAATACTTTCAAATATAACGTCTAACGGTTGTATCATATTGTTTAAAAAACTATTAATGTCATTGCTTTTTCTTATGGGAGAATTTGAAAAAGACATAGGGAAATGTTGACCATTTTTTGAAGTGTTGAATTTTTTAAATGTTATTTTCACACTGTCTTCAAAAAATATATATTCATCATTTGAAAACCCTTGAGCTAAAACCCTTTGTTCAAAGAAACGAATGAATTTTTTTCTTATTTTTCCAACTTTTATACCTGAGTGACGAACGCTAATAAAGTAACTAATATTTTTCGGCAATACGCTTTGCTTTTTAGCAATCACTTCTTTAATAAAACCATGATAACTATGTGCTAAGTTTGTTCTCCTGTTTATAGAGTTTTCGTCAACTTTAGTAATTTCTACCGAATAACTAACCTGATCGATATTTAAAATAACATCAGGTGGATCTTGTGGTGGTTCACTATAAGTTACAGATTTATGACCATTATTTAAGTAATGAGTAACTAGTGCATCTGAAACGACTACTTCATCTTTTGTCATTTATATAGACCTCAGGTGCTCAAAGTTGATACACACATAACAATTTTGTCTACGACATTTGTCGTTTTATAAACCGACAAATGTCCATATATTACAGTGCATTTATCTTAACCATCAAATAAACACCTGTAAACAATTAGTTAACTGGAAAATATTTTTAATCAATGCACAAATGCACCGAAATGGTGGAGATCAGTAATATTGGATAAAATAACAAGCACTGTCTGTATATACAGTTAACTTTTACTAGAGATTCATATCATGAAATCACCTTTTTAACTATGATAGCCGAACAAATGTATCTAAAGCGTTATGCTAAAAGTACTATTAAAGCGTACTTATACTGGATAGCTTCGTTTATTTGATTTAATTCTATGAGGCACCCAACAACGATGGGAAATAATGAGGTCGAACTTTTTTTAGCTTTTTTAAACTCGTTTAGTCAACCAACAAAATGTTGCTCATAACCTCAAACACAAGCCTTAAATGCGTTGAGCTTTTTATTTAAAGAAGTGATTAAAAAGCCACTCTCATTAGGTTTTATTAAGAGCAAATGAGCAACTAATTTCACAATAAAATGCCAACGCCGTTATCAGTCCTTTTCAAGATTATAAACTCCCCGATTTAAAACAAAAAAGCACGCCCCAAAAGCCATGCTTTTTTAAATTCAACCTCAAATTTACTTTACAAACGAATACCGCCGTCTATTTCAACCACACGGCCGGTAAAAAAGTCGTTTTCGATTATGTATTGTGCAGTATGGGCAATTTCGTCGCTTTCGCCTAAACGCCCTACTGGCGTTACTGCGAGCATACGTTGTTTGGCTTCGGGCTTCATGGCGTCGGTCATGGCGGTGCTTATAACACCTGGCGCAATAGCGCCTACGCGTATACCAAATCGACCAAGTTCTTTAGCCCATGTGGTGGTAAGTGCCACTACGCCTGCTTTTGATGCCGCGTAGTTTGTTTGGCCTATGTTACCTGCACGCGCTACGCTCGACATATTGACTATAACGCCGCCTTTGCCTGATTCAATCATGTGGCTTGCAGCTTCCCGCCCTGCTAAAAACACACCGGTCAGGTTTACATCAATAACTGATTGAAATTGCTCAAGAGACATTTTTTTAACGACCTTGCCATCTTTAGCCTTTATAAACATGCCGTCGCGTAAAATACCGGCGTTGTTTATAAGCACACCAATGTGGCCAAAATCGCTGTTAATGGTATTAAATACGCTTTCTACTTCGCTCTCATTTGTTACGTTTGCGGCATAACCTTTAATATTGCTGGTTACACCTTCAAGCTGAGTTAATTGCTCGCATGCTGTGTTTACTAAATCTTGCGCCATATCTATTAAAGCAATGTTAGCACCCATAAGTGCAAACTTTTGCGCCATTGCAAAGCCTAAACCTTGTGCGCCACCGGTTATTACTACCGTGTTATTTTTAATTTCCACGCGTTGCTCCTACTTTGAAAACAGTTTAAAAATGGCACTAAAGTCATCACTACCCGCACCTTGGTGCTGTAGCATAGTGTATAAATTTTTAGCCATTGAACCCATAGGGGTTGATGAATTACTTTGCTGCGCGGCTTCCATGGCAAGGCCTAAATCTTTAGCCATTAAATCGACCATAAAGCCAGGTTTGTAATCGTTACTTGCTGGGGCTGTATCCATTACACCTGGGCAAGGGTTGTAAAGTTCAAGCGTCCAGTTACGGCCCGAACTTGCGGTCATTATGTCGCTAAGTACTTTAGGATCGAGGCCGTTATTAATACCCATTTGCAGTGCTTCGCTGGTGCCTGCCATTAAAATGCTAAGTAGCATGTTATTACATATTTTTGCTACTTGCCCTGCGCCAATATCGCCTGCATGGAATATGTTTTTACCCATATCACTCAGCACTGTATTTGCTTTATCAAACGCTGCTTTTTCGCCGCCTACAATAAAAGTAAGTGTGCCTGCGGTTGCGCCTGCAACACCGCCCGATACTGGTGCATCTACAAAGCTTATGCCTTGTTTGCCAAGTGCACTGCCTACAGTGCGTGCTGATTCTGCATCTATTGTTGAGCAATCAATTACTAATGTATTTTTGCTCAGCACGTTAATTAAACCGCTGTCGTCGTTATTTCCTAAATACAACGATTTAACATGCTTGCCTGCAGGTAACATACTAATAAGTACGTCAGCATTGGTTGCGCACTGCTTTGCATCAACTGCTGCTTTTGCGCCTTTGCTTGCAAGTTCATTTACGACCGACTGGTTTAAATCGAACACACTCACAGTATGTCCAGCTTTAATTAAGTTAGCCGCCATTGGGCCGCCCATATTGCCTAAGCCGATAAAACCGATATTGAGTTTAGTCATCGTCTTTCCTTTATTTGTGTATTGGCGTGTCTAAGCCATCGAGTGGGTGGTTTTTGCCAAAGCGATTAGCAAAAAAGCTGTCTATTATTGTTTGTGGGACATCACTAAGTGTTTTGTACTGCCAATTAGGCGCGCCGTCTTTATCTATTAATAACGCCCTTACACCTTCTTGAAACTCACCTACTTCGCCAGCACGAACCGACATACCCAGCTCCATTTTAAAACACGTTAATAAGCTTTTGCCTTTACTTGTTTTTAATTGCTCACTAACGAGTGCGCAGCTTAGTGGGCAGCCGTGTTTAAGTGATTTTTGAGCGCGTTGTAGCCATTTATCGTCAGTAGCTAACCCTAAAATATAATCAACTTGCTCCTGCAAGGTTGTAAATTCACCCAGCTTTTGAATTGTTTTTAAATTAGCTTTTATATTGCCTTTTGGCATACGCGCAGATTGGTTGTCTAAATCGGTTAATAACTTAGTTAAACGCTCATGATTTAAGCTTGCGGTTTTGCCCCATTTAGCTGCTAAAATTTGCGCAAGCATGGAATCATATTTAGTGCTGTCGATAAAGTGATCGGCAAGCGATACAAAACGCGCGTCGTCGCAGTTAATTGATGCCGACGTTAACCCTAAAAATAGCCCCACACTTTGTGGCATTTTATGTAAAAAGTAACTGCCGCCTACATCAGGGTATAAACCTATGGTTTGCTCTGGCATGGCAATGCGTGATGTTTCGGTTACGACGCGGTGGCTAGCACCGGCCATTAACCCTAAACCGCCGCCCATTACTATGCCGTTACCCCAAACGAGGATAGGTTTATCAAAGGTATGAATAAGGTAATCAAGCTTGTACTCTAGCGTAAAAAACTCTTCAACTAAGCTTGTTGGTTTACCTTGCGCCATTGCATGATGAAGGCTTACAACATCGCCGCCTGCACAAAATGCTTTATCGCCTGCGCCTTTTAACAACACCATTGCAATAGCATCATCGTCTTGCCAAGCTCGCAATTGCGGTTCAAGTAATTTGATCATCTCAAAATTAAGTGCATTTAAGGCTTTTGGCGCGTTGAGTGTAATAAGCCCAATTAAACTGCCATTTTCTGCGGTTGCGGTTTCAAATACCACGGGCTCATCGGCGCTATTTAATAATGTTAAAACACTCATTAGCCATTTACCCAGTTAGCGCGGCGTTTTTCTAAAAAGGCATTTACGCCCTCTTGTTGATCTTCGGTATCAAATAAACCAACAAATAACTCACGCTCAAGAGGCAATACACTTGCCATTGATTGATGGCGCCCTTTTTGAATCAATGTTTTACATGCTGCAACTGAGGTGGGGCTTTGATCGGCCACTTGGTTGGCAAGTTTTAGTGCTGCCGCAAAGCTTTCACCTTTTGGTACTACTTCTTCCACTAAGCCGATTTGCAAGGCTTTATCAGCTTTTAAGCGCTCGCCGCATAAAATCATCCGTTTTGCCCAGCCTTCGCCTACAAGCCATGCTAAATTTTGTGTGCCACCCGCACAGGGTAATAAGCCAACTTTAGCTTCAGGCAATGCCATTTGTGCTTGCTCTTCCGCAATACGTATATCGCACGCAAGCGCAACTTCTAGCCCGCCGCCCATTGCATAGCCATTAATGGCTGCAACCGACACACCTCTAAAATTAGTAAGCGCTTCAAATGCTTCACCAAATACACGCGACATATCAGCGGCTACGCCTTTATCGCCACCAGCAAATACGTTTAGGTCGGCACCAGCGCTAAAAAACTTCTCGCCTTCACCAGTCAGTACTAAGGCGTAAATATTTTTGTTATTATTAAGCGCGTTAACGGTATTTTTTAAATCAACTAGGGTGTCTTTTGTCCAGGTATTAGCTGGCGGATTAGACATAGTTAAAATAGCAACATGACCTTCGGTTGTAAGTTCAATACTCGGATTAGATTTAGATTCTGACATACATTGCTCCTTATAAAACGTCGCTTGCTGACTCAGCCAAAATACGGCGCGCTATAATCACACGCATAATTTCGTTAGTGCCTTCTAAAATTTGATGAACGCGTACATCACGTACATGGCGCTCAAGCGGGTATTCTTTTATGTAACCGTAACCACCATGAATTTGCAGTGCGTCGTTACACACAGTAAAGCCAACATCGGTAGCAAAACGTTTAGCCATGGCGCAGTAAGTTGTTTTTTCAACGTCGTTATTATCAAGTTTAAATGCAGCAAGCCTAACCATTTGGCGCGCAGCTACAAGCTCGGTGTTCATATCGGCAATTTTAAATTGCAATGCTTGAAACGCAGCCAATGGCTTACCAAATTGTGTACGTTCTTTTAAATATTCACGGGCGGTATTAAGTGCTGCCTGCGCTGTACCAATTGAACATGTGGCAATGTTAATTCGACCGCCATCAAGGCCTTGCATCGCAAATTTAAAGCCTTCGCCCTCTGCGCCTAACAAGTTATGCGCAGGGATGCGCACATCTTCAAAGCTAATTAGGCGTGTAGGTTGTGCGTTCCAACCCATTTTCTCTTCAGCTTTGCCGTATTCAACGCCTTTTGCGTCGGCCGGGACTACAAATGCCGAAATACCCGCAGCGCCTTCGCCGCCTGTACGTGCCATTACCACTAATACTTCGGTTTCGCCCGCGCCCGATATAAACATTTTTGAGCCGTTAATAACGTACTCATCACCCTCAAGCACGGCTTTTGTTTTAAGTGATGCGGCGTCTGAGCCCGAGCCTGGCTCTGTTAAACAGTAAGACGCAAGTAGCTCGCCCATTACTAATTGCTCTACGTATTTGTCTTTTACGGCATCGGTACCAAAACTTGCTACCATCCAGGTAGCCATATTATGAATAGTTAACATGGCCGTTGTTGCGGTACAGCCCATAGCAAGCTGTTCAAAAATAATGCTCGAATCTAAACGAGATAAACCAAGGCCGCCTGCTTCCTCTGGCGTGTATAAACCACAAAAACCAAGCTCGCCCGCTGCTTTAATCGTGTCTTTTGGAAAAATATGCTCGCGGTCCCATTTTGCTGCATGGGGCGCAAGTTCTGACTCGGCAAATTGGCGTGCTGTTTGAGCAAAGGCTTGTTGATCTTCAGATAAGTTAAAGTCCATGTTAGACCTCTTTAATTGTGTTAGTTGTGTTGTTAGTGTTTCCCGTCACAGGGATAGTTTGTGACGAGCGGCGAAGGCTTATGTGTGTGTTGTGTGTGAAGTAGCCTTCGCGCCCATCTTTTTTATTAATTATTCTTTTATTTACTCATTTTTTAATTACGATTATTTTAAGTTAATGCTCATGTTTGGACCCGACGCAATGTCGTCTTCAAACCAACGTGAGGTAATCGTTTTAGTTTCTGTGTAAAAGCGAATACCTTGTTTACCGTACGTGTGAGTATCGCCGTAAAACGAGCCTTTCCAACCAGTGAACGAAAAGAACGGAAGTGGCACCGGAATTGGCACATTAATACCTACTTGGCCTACTTCAATTTCGTGTTGGAATTTACGAGCCACTGCGCCGCTTGAGGTAAATAACGAGGTGCCGTTACCGTAAGGGCTATCGTTAATAAGGGCGATTGCTTCATCAAGCGTGTTTACAAACATACACGCGAGTACTGGACCGAATATTTCTTCTTTGTATAAATCCATCTCTTTGGTTACATCGGTAAATAACGTTGGGCCAACCCAGTTACCTTGCTCATACCCTTCAACCGTAAAGTCAGAGCCATCAATTAAACAGGTAGCGCCTTGCTCTTTACCACCAGCAATGAGTGATAAAATACGTGCCTTTGCTGCTTTTGATGTTTGTGGACCGTATGCCGCGTTTGCATCATCCCACACGCCTGGGCGTACATTTTCAAAGCCTGCTTTAATTTCATCTACCCACTCACTTGCTTGACCTACAAATACAGCAACCGAAATACCCATACAACGCTGGCCAGCAGCACCGACTGATGCACCTACTAGGTTATTTACAACGTGCGATTTACTTGCATCAGGCATAATAACCATGTGGTTTTTAGCACCAACACACGCTTGTACGCGTTTTAGGTTTTGCGTGCCTTTAGAATAAATATAAGCACCTACACCACACGAGCCAACAAACGAAATAGCACGCACTGCTTTATCTTCTAGTAAGCGGTCTACTTGTGGTTTTGTACCGTGAACAACTTGTAATACGCCTTTTGGTGCGCCGGCTTCAATAAATAGCTCTGCTAAGCGCATTGGTGTAAGTGGATCTTGCTCAGACGGTTTTAAAATAAAGGTGTTACCACACACAATAGCCAGCGGGAACATCCAAAGGGGGATCATTGCAGGGAAGTTAAACGGGGTAACGCCCGCACATACGCCAAGTGGCTGCATGTAAGAATACGTATCGATTTTACGCGCTACGTTTTCCATTGTTTCACCCATCATTAATGATGGTGCGTTTGCTGCTTGTTCTACTACTTCAATACCGCGCCAAACATCGCCTTTTGCATCTTCAAATGTTTTACCCAATTCGTGGCAAATAATGGTAGCAAGCTCATCATGATGTTCTTTTAATAGCGCTGCGTACTTCATCATAATGCGAGCACGTTCTGTAATGGGTACGTCTTTCCATGTTTTAAACGTCTCAGAAGCTGAGGCAATTGCCGCGTCCATTTCTGATTTTGTGGTACATGGCACTTGTGCAAGTACTTCTTGAGTTGCTGGGTTTATAACATCGATAAGCTCTTTTGATGCTGATTGAATAAATTCGCCATTAATAAGTAGTGGTACTTGGTGCATGATTAAATCCTAGTGTGTGAGTTGTGTGTTCTCTTTTAAAATTGGTAGCGCCGCTTTGTTAGCATTATTAGTGCAGCGCTTTTGTAGTTATTCGTACAGCTTTCTTATAACTATTTAATACCTAGTTAATACGCTTCTACGGCCATAGCAACCGCTTCACCGCCACCAATACATAAAGACGCAATGCCTTTTTTAAGACCTCGGTTTTTAAGGGCATGAATCAGCGTTACTAAAATACGCGCGCCGCTTGCACCAATTGGGTGGCCAAGTGCACATGCACCGCCGTTAACGTTTACTTTGCTTTCATCAAGTTTTAACTCATTAATAGCCAGCATGGTTACCATGGCAAATGCTTCGTTAATTTCCCAAAGGTCAACATCGTTTACAGCCCAACCTGCTTTTTCAAGCACGCTGTTCATAGCCCCTACTGGCGCTACTGTAAATTCACTTGGTTTTTGAGAATGCGTGCTGTGCGCCACAATTTTACAAAGCGGTGTTAAGCCCTGCTCTTTTGCTTTTGATTCGCTCATTAATATAAGCGCTGCGCCACCGTCTGAAATTGACGATGAATTAGCCGCTGTAATAGTGCCGTCTTTTTTAAAAGCTGCACGTAAGGTAGGAATTTTTTCTGGGCGGGCGTTACCTGGTTGCTCATCAATCGATACTGTTACATCGCCTTTGCGTGTTTGCATCGTGTTCGGTGCAACTTCGTTATCAAAGCTACCATTTTGTATTGCTGCTTTTGCTTTACTTAATGAGCCTAATGCAAACGCATCCATTTGCTCGCGGCCAATGCCGTATTCGTCGGCGGTGTCTTGTGCAAAACAACCCATAGCTTTGTTGTCGTAAGCATCTTCAAGGCCATCGCTCATCATGTGATCTTTTATTTCGCCATGTCCCATGCGCATACCGCCACGCGCTTTTGGTATGAAGTACGGTGCGTTTGTCATGCTCTCCATGCCACCGGCAATAGCAGATTGAATAGAGCCGGCTTTAATTAAATCGTTTGCAAGCATGGCCGCTTTTAAACCAGAGCCACATACTTTGTTAATTGTTGTAGCGCCAGTGCTAAGTGCAAGGCCTGCTTTTAACATTGCTTGGCGTGCGGGTGCTTGTCCAAGGCCTGCTGGTAATACACAGCCCATAATTACTTCGTCTATTGCATCATTAGCTAAACCAGTTTGTGCAAGTGCACTTGCAATGGCGGTTGCGCCAAGCTCGGTAGACTGCGCATCACTTAACGCTCCCATAAAACCACCCATTGGGGTGCGTTTTGCTGCTACAATTACCACTGATTCTAAAGTCATAACTAACTCCATTGTATTTATATGCAAATAGTTGTTAGTATATTTGCTCTATTAATTTAGTATTCATTTATTATTTAATACCCTCACACAATACTAACGTTTACGCCAACGTCAACTAAAAACAGCTTAATTTTTAGTTTTATAAGTGTAAGGATTATTTTCCATCGGTTAGACTACACTGATGAAATAAAAATAACCCATTGAATATTAACAACATAAATCAACGCCTCGCTTAAACATCCCTTTATAAATAGTTTCAAAACAAACCAAGCTTTACCTTTACGTAAACTTCACTTATATTGGGGTTATTCGAATGAGGTAAATACAATTATGAAACCAGATAATCAAACAAACTTTGCAAGCTCAGCCAAAATGCCGGCCAGTAATGAACAAACATTTAGCATTAGCGAACTCGCTAAAGAATTTGACATTACAACCCGCTCTATTCGCTTTTACGAAGACCAAGGGTTAATAACTCCAGAGCGTAATGGTCAAACCCGTATTTATTCAAAACGCGATAAAGTGCGTTTAAAACTAATATTACGTGGTAAGCGCCTTGGCTTTACATTAGCTGAAACCGGACGTTTGTTTGAACTGTACGACGCAGATAAATCAAGCGCTAAGCAGTTGGTTACTATGCTTGACCTTATTTCAGAAAAAAAAGCAGATCTATCTCAACAAATGGACGACATTAAAGTTGTTCTTATGGAGTTGGTGACGGCCGAGCGCCGCTGCAGAGACACGCTTAATAAAATAGACGAGTAAGTTTATTTTTAAAATAAAAACACACTGACAACACACACGTCACACAGGAATGAATCATGAGCACTATTTCACTATATAAAGAAATGAACTTTGGCCTTGGCGAAACCGCCGATATGATCCGCGACCACGTAAACAGTTTTGCGAGTCAGGAGATTGCCCCGCTTGCTGAAAAAACGGACTTAGATAACGCTTTTCCAAATCAACTTTGGACTCAAATGGGCGAAATGGGCGTACTAGGTATGACCGTATCTGAAGAACTTGGCGGCGCCGGTTTAGGTTACTTAGAACATGTTATTGCTATGGAAGAAATTAGCCGTGCCAGTGCCTCTATAGGGTTAAGCTATGGAGCACATTCAAACCTGTGCGTTAATCAAATTAACCGTAACGGCACACAAGCTCAAAAAGAAAAATACTTACCTAAGCTTATTAGTGGCGAGCACATTGGTGCCCTTGCAATGAGCGAGCCTAATGCGGGCTCTGACGTTGTATCGATGAAACTCAAAGCCGAAAAAAAAGGTGATAAGTACATTTTAAATGGTAATAAAATGTGGATCACCAATGGCCCAGACGCACACACACTCGTTATTTACGCTAAAACAGATTTAAACGCCGGCGCTAAAGGCATTACCGCGTTTATTGTTGAGAATGACTTTCCTGGTTTTTCTACGGCGCAAAAGCTAGACAAACTGGGCATGCGCGGGTCAAACACCTGTGAGCTAGTATTTGAAAACTGCGAAGTGCCCGAGGCAAACATTTTAGGTAACTTAAACGAAGGCGTTAAAGTACTTATGAGTGGCCTTGATTACGAACGCGTAGTACTTGCAGCAGGCCCGCTTGGCATAATGCAAGCGTGTATGGACATAGTTGTACCGTACATTCATGAGCGTAAACAGTTTGATACCCCTATTGGTCAATTTCAGTTAATTCAGGGCAAAGTAGCCGACATGTATACACAAATGAATGCTGCGCGCTCATACGTATACACGGTAGCTAAAGCGTGTGACCGAGGCGAAACCACCCGTAAAGATGCAGCCGGTGCTATTTTATACGCAGCAGAGCTTGCAACTAAAATGGCACTTGATGCGATTCAAATTTTAGGTGGCAATGGCTACATAAACGAATACGCAACAGGTCGCCTACTGCGCGACGCTAAATTATATGAAATTGGTGCAGGTACATCAGAAATACGCCGCATGCTTATTGGCCGCGAACTTTTCACAGAAAGCCGTTAAGGATTAAACCATGACTATTTTAAAATCGAGCGTTAATCCTCACGATCCAACGTTTGTGCAAAACCATAAAAATATGTCAGCGCTGGTGGATGATTTACGCAGTAAAGTAGCCACAATTTGCCAAGGTGGAGGCGCTGCATTAAAGGAGCGCCACGAAGGCCGTGGTAAATTATTTGTACGCGACCGCATAAATACATTAATTGACGAAGGCTCACCGTTTTTAGAAATTTCACAGTTTGCTGCCTTTGGTGTGTACGAACAAGCAATACCTTGTGCAGGCGTTGTAGCCGGTATTGGCCGTGTTAAAGGCGTTGAATGCATGATTATTGCAAACGATGCCACGGTTAAAGGCGGTACATATTTTCCGCTTACCGTTAAAAAGCATTTACGCGCACAAGATATCGCCGAGCGTTGCCACTTACCGTGTATTTATTTGGTGGATTCGGGCGGTGCAAATCTGCCAGAGCAAGATGATGTATTTCCAGATAAGTTGCATTTTGGTCGTATTTTTTATAACCAAGCCCGTATGTCGGGCAAAGGCATTCCACAAATTGCCGTGGTAATGGGATTATGTACCGCAGGTGGTGCGTACGTACCTGCAATGGCCGATGAAAGCATTATTGTAAAAGATCAAGGCACTATATTTTTAGCAGGTCCGCCCCTTGTAAAAGCAGCAACAGGCGAAGAAGTAACCGCCGAAGAGTTAGGCGGCGCCGATGTGCACTGTAAAATTTCGGGTGTTGCCGATCACTACGCTGAAAACGATGCTCATGCGCTGTCTATTGCGCGCCAATGTATTGAGCGTATTAATTACACACGCCCTACTGCCCCTCTTCTAGATGATGTAAAACCACCCCGTTACGATATAAACGAGCTTTACGGCATTGTAGGCACCGACCTTAAAAAGCCGTTTGATGTACGCGAAGTAATAGCGCGCACAGTGGACGACTCATCATTTGATGAATTTAAACGTTACTTTGGTGAAACGCTGGTCACCGGCTTTGCCAGTATTTATGGCAATCCGGTTGGCATAGTAGCTAATAACGGTATTTTATTTAGTGAGTCGGCGCAAAAAGGCGCGCACTTTATTCAGCTGTGTGCTCAGCGCAGTATTCCTTTAGTGTTTTTACAAAATATTACCGGCTTTATGGTGGGTAAAAAATACGAAGCCGAAGGCATTGCAAAGCACGGCGCTAAAATGGTGATGGCGGTTTCGTGTGCTGATGTGCCTAAATTCACTGTACTTATTGGCGGCTCTTACGGCGCAGGTAACTACGGAATGTGTGGCCGCGCATTTGAACCAACCATGATGTGGATGTGGCCTAATGCCCGTATTTCGGTAATGGGCGGCGAACAAGCTGCTGGTGTAATGGCGCAAGTTAAACAAGATGGTTTAGCACGTAAAGGCCAAAACATGAGCGAGCAAGAAATCAGTGATTTTAAAAAGCCAATTATTGATCAATACGAAGAGCAAGGTCACCCGTATTACGCAAGTGCACGCTTGTGGGATGACGGCATTATAGACCCTGCCGACACGCGTAATGTATTAGGGCTTGCGTTAACGTCTGCGAATAACGCACCAAAACGTGATTCGAAATTTGGCGTATTTAGAATGTAACCGGAGCGCAAAATGTCAGTAACACTACAAATAACAAAATCTAATGTGGCTGTACTTGTGTTAAGCCGCCCAGAAAAAAGAAATGCATTTAACTGTGAAGTAATACACGAACTTATTCAGTGTATTGAACATGCAAATACGCTTGATATTCGTGCTTTGGTTTTAAAAACAGAAGGTAAACACTTTTCAGCCGGTGCTGATTTAGCTTGGATGAAATCGATGGCGGATAACAACTACGCCGATAACCTAGCTGATTCAATGCAATTAGCTAAATTAATGCAGGTATTGGCAAGCTCCCCGCACCCTACAATTTGCGCTGTGCAAGGTGCTGCTTTTGGTGGTGCTCTGGGCTTAATTGCCTGTTGCGACATAGCCCTTAGTAAAGACGATGCGCAATTTTGTTTAAGCGAAGTAAAGCTGGGTCTTATTCCGGCTGTTATTAGCCCATACGTCATTAAAGCGATTGGTGAACGCGCTGCTCGCAGGTACTTTTTAACGGCTGAAGTGTTTGATGCACATACTGCTAAGCAACTTGGTTTAATTCATCAAGTAACCGGTAATTTAGACTGTGCGCTCGATAATATGCTGCAAACACTGATTGATAACGGACCTGTTGCAGTAAAAGCCGCAAAAGCATTAATTAACGATGTAGCAAATAAAGAAATTACCGATGAACTCATTGAGCTTACCGCAGAAAGTATTGCAAAAATTCGCGTATCTGAAGAAGGTCAAGAAGGGCTAAGTGCTTTTTTTGATAAACGCCCACCCGCTTGGCAACTGTAGGATTGATTATGAAGACACAACGATTACAAAAAATACTGATTGCCAATCGTGGAGAAATTGCGTGCCGAGTAATACGCACCGCAAAACAAATGGGCTTAACCACGGTCGCAGTTTATTCTGATGCAGACAAACATGCCCAGCACGTAAAAATGGCTGACGAGGCTTACCATATTGGTGCCGCACCAAGTAAAGATTCGTATTTGGTGGCAGACAAAATTTTACAAGTTGCTAAAGACTGCGGCGCTGATTGTATTCACCCAGGCTATGGTTTTTTATCTGAGAACAGCGAATTTGCTAAAGCCTGCGAAGCTAATAACATTGCTTTTATAGGGCCACCAGCAAGCAGTATTGAAGCAATGGGGTCTAAAACCCGCGCTAAAGAAATAATGGCAGCTGCTAATGTACCGTTAGTACCTGGTTATTACGGTGATAAACAAGACCCTGCTTTTTTACAAAGTGAAGCTGAAAAAATTGGCTACCCTGTACTAATTAAAGCCGCCTTTGGTGGCGGTGGTAAAGGCATGCGCATTGTACAAAAAGCAAAAGACTTTATGAGCGCACTACAAGGTGCGCAACGTGAAGCGATTGCCGGTTTTGGTAACGATTTAGTATTACTTGAGCGCTACGTTAACCAGCCTCGCCATGTTGAAGTGCAAGTATTTGCAGATAACTACGGTAACTGTGTTTATTTAGGCGATCGTGATTGTTCTTTGCAACGTCGTCATCAAAAAGTAATTGAAGAAGCCCCTGCTCCGGGTTTATCTGACGAACTACGCAAAGAAATGGGCGAAGCGGCTGTACGTTGTGCACTGGCTATAAATTATAGAGGCGCAGGTACGGTTGAGTTTTTACTGTGTGGCGATGAATTTTTCTTTATGGAAATGAATACGCGCCTTCAAGTAGAACACCCTGTGACCGAAATGGTAACGGGTGTAGATTTAGTCAATTGGCAAATTAATATTGCGGGTGGGCAAACATTGCCACTGACACAAAGTGATATTCAATTGCAGGGTCATAGCTTTGAAGCACGTGTATACGCAGAAGATCCAGCCAACGACTTTATTCCGTGCTCGGGCACTATTGAAGCACTACACACACCGCTTAACAGTGAATTTGTACGCATTGATACAGGCATTGCACAAGGCGACGAAATCAGCCCGTTTTACGATCCAATGATTGCAAAACTTATTGTGCACGACGACAATCGCGAACAAGCACTGAGCCGCTTACAACAAGCCCTTGAGCAATTTCATTTAGCGGGTTTTAGCACTAACATTGGCTTTTTACATAATTTAGCAAGCCACCCTACCTTTAAACAGGGTGCGCCAAGCACACACTTTATTGCTGAGCAAGGTGATTCGTTAGTTGCTGTTGACGAATCGTTATTGCAAACAAGCCAGCTTATTGCTGCTTTTGCGTATTTAGAATCGTTAACTAACACCCAAAATGCGCAAAGCAGTGCAAGCCCGTGGCAACAACTAACTGGATTTACACTCAATTCACCACAAGCAATTAAAGTCCCTTTTGCCGATTTACAGCTAAGCGCTATAAAAACAGCAGCGGGTTATAGTATTACGCATAACGAGCATGTATTTAAACTACAAGGCACATTAAATAATAATCTGTGCACTGTATTTATTAACGGTGAAAAACATAGCGCGCACGTAACTACGGTTGGTAATAGTACTGCGGGCAATATTATCACTGTTATGAATAAAGCACTGCAAACTAAGCTTGAACTAGTTGATAAACATTATATTAGTTCGCACGAAAGCGAAGCTTTGCCACTTGCCGCGCCGCTTAATGGCACAGTAGTTAAGCACTTAATCGACATTGGTAGCACAATTACCAAAGGCGATGCGGTTGTTATTATCGAAGCCATGAAAATGGAATACACGCTAAACGCACCGCATGACGGCATTTTAAAAAGCTACTGTTTTGGTGAAGGCGAATTAGTAACGCATGGTGCTCTGCTTGCTATTGTCGAAGATACAACAGAGGAAGGTGCATAATGAGTGCCTTTCCAAATAAAGTACGTATTGTTGAAGTTGGCGCGCGAGACGGCCTACAAAACGAAAAAACAGTAAGCACAGCCGATAAAGTAGCGCTTATTAACGCCCTAAGTGCTGCAGGTTTAAAAGATATTGAAGCGGGCGCGTTTGTCTCCCCTAAGTGGGTGCCACAAATGGCAGACTCAGCGGATGTAATATCAGCGCTAGATTTACCCAATGTAAATTTAAGCGCCCTTACACCTAACTTAAAAGGTGCACAAGCAGCGCACGCTGTTGGCATTAAAGAGTTTGCTATATTTACCGCTGCAAGTGAGTCGTTTTGTCAAAAAAATATCAACTGCTCAATTGAGCAAAGTATTGAACGTTTTAGTGAAGTAATGGCGTTTGCTAAAGCTAATAATATTCGTGTACGTGGTTATGTAAGCTGTGTGCTAGGTTGCCCTTATGAGGGTGAAATTAACCCGCAAGCAGTACTAAGTGTATCGCAAAAGCTATTAGATTTAGGCTGTTACGAAGTAAGCCTTGGCGATACCATAGGTGTTGGCACCGCAAAAAAAGTAACGCAATTAATCGAGTTACTTTTAACGCACATTGATAAAGCCAAGTTGGCCGTGCATTTTCATGATACATACGGCCAAGCGCTCACAAATATTTACGCAGCTTTAAGCCTAGGTATTGCAACGGTTGACGCGGCAGTTGCGGGCCTTGGTGGCTGTCCTTATGCAAAGGGGGCGTCAGGAAATGTTGCCACCGAAGATGTAGTTTACTTACTGCAAGGGCTTGGCATTGAACACTCAATTGATTTACAAAGGTTAAGTGACGCTGGCTGGGAGATAACCAAAGTACTTGGTAAGCAACCTGTGAGCAAAGTATCAGTGGCACTACACACTAAATAACCTGAGCTCTGGATAATAAATCTATCTCGAGCAGCTATTTTCAGCACTAACTGCGTTGAATTTACTTGCAATAGACCAGCTATTGACGCGTAAATTCGCCTTGTTTTCACTGAAAATCTCTGGCTAGAGAAAATAAATTTAAATATCAACCTAATTCAATATGTTAGTAAATCTCTTAACCAGAGTTCAGGTTAAATGGCTATCTTATAAAATGATAATTAAAGATAATTAACAACAAATAGCACACAATGAGGAGAGACTCATGGCCGGTTTTGATAAGGTAGTTTCTAGTTACGAAGCTGCAATGGAAGGATTAAAAGACGGCGATACCATTATTGCCGGTGGTTTTGGTTTATGTGGTATTCCTGAGGGCTTAATTAAACAAATTAAGCACATGCAAACAAAAAACTTAACCGTAGTATCTAATAACTGTGGTGTTGATGACTTTGGTTTAGGTATTTTATTACAAGACAAACAAATTAAAAAAGTAGTTGCCTCGTACGTTGGCGAAAATGCCCTATTCGAGCAGCAGTTATTAAGTGGCGAAATTGATGTAGAGCTTACGCCTCAAGGTACACTAGCTGAAAAAATGCGTGCTGGTGGCGCGGGTATACCTGCGTTTTACACCGCAACCGGTTACGGTACTCCTGTGGCTGAGGGTAAAGATGTAAAAGAGTTTAATGGTCGCCCGTATATTTTAGAAGAATCTATAACGGGTGAATTTGCTATTGTTAAAGCGTGGAAAGCCGACCGCTTTGGTAATTTAGTGTTTAGACACACCGCCATGAACTTTAATCCAATGGCGGCAACAGCGGGCAAAATTACCGTTGCCGAAGTAGAAGAAATTGTAGAGCCGGGTGAGCTTGAACCAAGCCAAATTCATACCCCGGGTATTTTTGTAAATCGCGTTATTAAAGGCAGCTTTGAAAAACGCATTGAACGTGTAACAACACGAGATTAAGCAGGAGCAAAATTATGGCATTATCACGTGAACAAGTTGCAATGCGCGTTGCACAAGAACTACAAGACGGTTACTACGTAAATTTGGGCATAGGAATTCCGACACTCGTCGCAAACTATGTACCAGATGATATTGAAGTTATGTTACAGTCCGAAAATGGCCTTTTAGGCATGGGCCCGTACCCGACTAAAGCAGAGCTAGACGCCGATATGATTAACGCGGGTAAAGAAACCGTGACAGCAGCCACAGGTGCAGCCATATTTAATAGTGCAGATAGTTTTGCCATGATACGGGGTGGTCATGTAGACTTAACCGTTCTGGGTGCATTTGAAGTTGACCAGAACGGCAACATCGCATCGTGGATGATCCCTAAAAAGCTGATTAAAGGCATGGGTGGCGCGATGGATTTAGTCGCTGGCGCGAAAAATATTATTGTTACTATGACCCATGCAAGTAAGCATGGTGACTCTAAACTATTAGAGGCCTGCTCTTTACCGCTTACTGGCGTTAATTGCGTAAAAAAAATAGTAACAGATTTAGCCGTATTAGAAGTTAAAGACGGCGCATTTCATCTATTAGAACGTGCTCCGGGCGTTACTGTTGATGAAATCATTAGTAAAACAGCAGGTAAATTACTTGTTGACGGTGAAGTTCCAGAAATGGCTTTTTAGGCTTTAGCTTAAAATAACGCTTTACCCTGTACCGACCTCATTCCCAGTGCCAATGGCGCTGAGTTACCCAAAATCCCTCTTACGAGGGATTTTTTTTATCTTTTGTCATTATTTTTACCGTCATTCATACATCTGTAGTAAATTTTATCTATAATACAAATATAAATTAAATGTAAGCGCTTAGATTCTTTGCACTATTTAGTGGATAGCCTGCACCCTTTTTGTGAACTAGCGTTAACTTTATTTTTAACCTACTGATATTTAAACACTAAATAGTTGATTCAAATTTTGCCTAAGTAAGGCGTCTCAATAAATTAAATAATTCTGGAAAACATGCAAACTCCTATTCGTGGCCTTCGCTCTTTTTGCTTTGCCGCAAGAAGCCTAAGTTTTAAGCATGCAGCTAATGAGCTGTACTTAACGCCGTCTGCGGTAAGCCATCAAATAAAACAACTTGAAGAACAACTTGGTATTGAGCTTTTTCAACGTAAAACGCGTTCAATTAGCTTAACCACAGCGGGTAAAAACTTTTTTGATGCTGTGTCTCCTATCATCACAATGTTAGAGAGCACCATTAATGAGTTTAGTCAGATGCAGCAAAATACAAATTTGACGATTACCCTGCCTGAATTTTTTGCCAGCGAACTACTCATGCCTAAATTAAGTGAGTGGACGTCAGAACACCCTAATATAAACCTGCAAATGGACACGCTTAAAACACGCAAAGAATTAACGCGTCATAGCGATTTATCTATTGTATTGTCCTCTGGTAAACCTACTGAAGGGTTAGCGACTGAGTTGTTTAACCTTGAATATATTCCTGCATGTAATAAAAAATTGCTCGATCAGTGGAGGGACGATCATCGTCAAGCGCTTAACCAAGTTCCCCTCATCCTCCACAAAGCTCGCCCTTGGGCATGGCACCAGTGGGCCGAAAAAGCGGGTATTGATGACTTTTCTCCTTCGCAGATTATTCAAATAGATAGCATGTTTGGTGTAGCGCGTGCAGCGCAGCAAGGCATGGGCATTGCGCTTATTCCACTGCCTATTAGTCAAAGCTGGTTAGATGAGCAATGGCTGTACAAATTATTCGAGCAGCCTTTAACAACTAAAGATAAATACTATTTAGTGCAGCACGAATCAAGCACGCCTAATCACCCGCTTGATTTATTTGCGAAGTGGGTTGTAAATACGTTTAGAAAAATCCAAGAATAATCCCCTATTAGACGAGTTCAGTAATACAACCCACTCTGTGTTTTATTACTGAACTCGTCTAAACCTCTCTGCAATTTTTAATAATATTTTTTATTTAAATACATAAACTTAACGCCGAGCATTAGACTAAAGTCTATAGTTTAATTTTTTTCACTCATTGGTTTCATTTTTATCGTTTGTCGAAAATAAAGTTAAATATTAAAGTTACTTCATCAGCTCAAAACAACTTAGTTAATTTGTTTTTTAAGAGCAATAAATGCAACCTTTTGAGTTTTAGTAACTCAAACTTAGCAGTGAAAAGAATCTTATATTGTGTGTGTAAGATGTTGTCAGTGTGAAAAAGCGGTTCAAGTTAGGTGGTGACTTGGCTTGAACTGTTTTTATTCTTGGCTCAACCACATGATATGCATTACAAAGCTACTAAAGCGTAGCAAACCGAATCTTTATATTGTGTGTGAAGATGTTGTCAGTGTGAAAAGCGGTTCAAGTTAGGTGGTGACTTGGCTTGAACTGTTTTTATTCTTGGCTCAAACCACATGATATGCATTACAAGGCTACTAAAGCGTAGAAAACAGAATCTTTATATTGTGTGTGAAGATGTTGTCAGTGTGAAAAGCGGTTCAAGTTAGGTGGTGACTTGGCTTGGACTGTTTTTATTATTAAGCACATACATAATATAGCTATATACAGATTAATACATTTTAAAAAGCCCCGTAAGTTATAACTTACGGGGCTTTTTTAGTTAATTTTTTATTTGATACTCTTTTTTTAATTTACTTATTTGCACTTTATGTGAAAGCAAAAATGTATCAAATTGCTTAACTACCTCAGGATAGTCAATCGACGATAATAAAAAGGCTTGTAAATCTGTCGGCAATTCGTTTTGAAAATAAACGGGTCGGGTTAATTTGAAATATTTAACAATATTATAGTTTAATACATCGTTAGATATGTAAATACACTCCACTCGCTCTTTTAAAAGCATCTCTATTAATTCAATTACGTTAGCTGTTTCTATTAACTCAACGTTTTCATTATTCATTAACGGTTTAAAGCTTTGAGGCGTAAACCCTCTTACCGTTACAAAACTAATGCATTCATCAATAGTGATATTTATATTTAAACTCGCAATGCCCGTTTTAGTCACAACGGTTGGCTGCGAATAAATAATTTTATTTACATCAATAAATGAAGCTTTGTAGCTTGATTTCCAGCTAGGGTTATCTGGATACTTAAAGTCGACATGGCGATGTTCCACAAATTCTTTGTAAAGTCGATTAATAGGTAGTGTGTAAAACTCAAACTCAAAGTCATGCTGCTGGGCAAACAAGGTAAGTAACTTTTGACTGAAACCATAATAGTCGCGGTTATCAGCCCCACTACCATCGTAGTATGGAAGGTATTCTATATTCTCTACGCCTACTACGTAATGAGTCGCTGATTTAGCGTTGTTTATTAAAAGCAGTAAAGCGAATGGCAAATATATTAACTGCGTTGCTATTTTTTTAAATTGATTCATTAATAACCTAAGTAATATTATTGACAATTAGCTGCACGCTTTAATTTTAACAAATTTGCAAAGATTATGATAAGCCTATTTTGTTTTATGCAAAAAAAAGCCTGATTAAAATCAGGCTTAGCAAAGAAAGGGTTTAGCTTTTATCTCTCGGTACAAAATCAAGGACTGTTGCATTAATACAGTAACGATCGCGACCTCTTGGACCTTCACCTGGAAATAAATGCCCTAAGTGTATGCCTGTACTTTTAGAGCGAAGCTCAATGCGTGTCACGCCCCAGCGGCTATCGTCGTGCTGTGTTACGTTGTTTTTTACAGGATGAGTAAAGGATAACCAACCAGTACCTGAGTTAAACCTATCGCTTGTATCAAATAGTGGCTCGCCACTTAATTTATCAACAAAAGTACCGTCAGGTGTGTTTTTAAACTCTTTGTACTCTTTACAGTAAGGTCTATCTGTTCGTGCATCAAATGCAACTTTATAAGCATCACTGTTACCTAATTTAAAAGCGCCTAATGCTTTATAAAACTCTTCGGGCGTTGCGTAACCTTGACGACCATATACCTCAACGCCATTTTCTAAAAACAAAATGGTTGGTGTTGCCCACGTGGCTGACTTAATAGTTAAATCATCAAGTTGGTCAGCATGGCGAAACGACATTGGTATTGTTCCTTTGTAATCATTTGCGACTGCTTTTTTAAACTTTTCACAATATGGGCAGTATTCACGTGAATCAAGTACCACTATTTGCTTTCCTGCTAGTAAAGCCGTGTTATCTACTTTTTCTACAGGTGTTTTATTAAAAACAACACCGGTAGAATGATCTGGGCAATAGCCATTAGGGTTCTTTTCTAAATAATTTTGATGATACTCTTCTGCCGATACAAAACCTTGAAGCGGTTTAATAACTGTTTCAATTTTGCCATAGCTCGCATCAGTTAAAAGCTGCTGATATTGCGATTTAACTTGCTCAGCTACTTTAGCTTGCGCATCAGTGGTCGTTAATACAATTGAGCGATATTGCGTACCAATGTCGTTACCTTGGCGATTTTTTTGTGTAGGGTCGTGACTTTCAAAATAGTTTTTTAAGAGATCTTCTGCTGAAATTATATTGCTGTTATACATAACTTGTACAACTTCAGCATAATTGTTCTCGTCAAAACGACGAGACTGATCAGTAATGTTTCTGTAGGTAGCTTTAAAGCCATTGCCGTCAGCGTACCCCGATTCAGCATCAATAACGCCATTAAGCGCTTCGTAGCGTTTTTCTGCTCCCCAAAAACACCCCGATCCAAGTACAATGGTTTCTACATGCATGGTGGCTTCTACATTACTGTGCTCAATTTTTTCCATAGATAAAGCAAAGCTGCCTGCGCTAAATATAATAGCAGCGCCTGATAAATATAATAAATGCTGGTGTTTCATAAAGTACCTCTTAAACAAGTGCTAACTAAGACCTCCTTATCCTAATTTTTATTTCAACCTAATTACTTATTTAGTACGAAGCGTATTAAGTTTTGGTCTTCAATAAGTTAAATACGATTAATTGAATATAAAACTACTCTTAAAGTAAGTTGGGCAATAAACATAACCACTTAGTCGCAATGGTGTAAATAAATTAATAAAACTGTGTTACGTTTAAATTATGTTGTACAAATAGGTTTATTTAATGAAGCCAGCTCCTCATATTTATGCATTAACAAACAGTAGTTTACTGTTTGATGCATCGCATTTAGACGCTACAGATAGACTCTCTATTCAAAAGAAAATTTGGGCTTTAGCTAGCCACTGTAAAAGCACTGATGAATTTAGCGATTTGGTGCCCGCCATGAACTCGCTCACTCTTTATTTAAAATCAGATAAACACTTAAATAAGTGGTTACAAGTGCTACCCCCGCTGTGGAATGAGATTAAAACGAGTACTTTTAAGGGGCAGCATCACTTAATCAAAACCTCATACAAGGGTGAGGACATTAATTACGTGGCTCGCTATCATAATTTAAGTGCCGATGAAGTTATTAATATTCATAGTAAAACCAAGTACCACGTTTTATTTTTAGGCTTTCAGCCCGGTTTTGCTTACCTACATGGCTTAAATGAGCAATTACATACACCAAGACGTGATGAGCCACGTACTAGGGTTTCTAAAGGCTCTGTTGCGATAGGTGCTGCACAAACCGGCATTTACCCCGCAGATACCCCAGGTGGTTGGCATATAATAGGTCATACAGATACTGCATTGTTTGATTCGACCTCTGAGCAACCTTGTTTAATTCAACCAGGCGATACGCTTGAATTTGTTCCGCTCGTTAATAAAGGAGCAAATCATGATTAAAGTACTTAAAAGTGGTGTATTACTTACAATTCAAGATTTTGGCCGTGAGGGCTACCGCCATTTAGGTGTAAGCAAAGCGGGCAGCCTAGACCCTATTGCACAAATCATTGCTAATAGATTACTTAACAATAACGACAATGATGCCGTTTTAGAAATAACTGTAGGTTTGTGCGAACTGGAATTTACCTGCGACACAGTAATTGCGCTTCATGGTGCAGATTTGCAAGCAACCCTTGATGGACATGCAATTTATCCTGGTTGGACATACGCAGTAAAAAACAAACAAATCCTAAGTTTTGCTACTGGTAGAGCGGGCTTAAGAGCTTATTTAGCAGTGAAAGGCGGTATACAAAATGCTGAGGTTATGGGTTCTAAATCTACAGATTTAAACGCATGCTTTGGTGGTTTTGAAGGTAGATCTCTCACCACTGGTGATGAAATACCTATTACTCCTTATTATGGAGAGTTTATAAAGGTAGGCGCAATTGCTCCCGCCCAGCGCAAGCTTATACGCCTGCATCCAAGTCCTCATGCTAATTTGTTAGACGAGACTTTACTTAGCAACTTTGTGTCTACCGCTTTTAAAGTCAGCAATAATAGTAACCGAATGGGTGTAAGGCTTGAGCATAAAAATAATTTGGGCCATTCACACTCTTTGCCATCATTAGGGGTGAGCCCTGGGAGTATTCAATTACCACCAAGTGGAGAGCCGATTGTGTTACTAAATGATGGCCAAACTACAGGGGGCTACCCTCTGCTAGGGACTGTTATTGAAGCCGACTTACGTCAATTTGCACAGTTTAGACCTTTAGATACTGTTGAGTTTAAATATGTAACGTTTGAAGAAGCAGCAAAGGCGAAGCAGAAACTTGACGGACACCTGCATCAATTGAGCCTTGCACTTAAAAATAACCTATAAAAATATTCTAAAAATAAATAGGAAAACTATGTTCGACTTAAATTATTGGCCCTGATAATCGTTTAATACTGGTTGTTTTGTATTGTGTAGGTATATTTTTAATTGAAGGTCATGGCACAAGCCCTGCTCCATTAGTTGTGCTCGGCATGTATAGCGGCAATTGCGGTACGTTAATGACGCCTATGACAGCAAATTAAATATTATTCCTACAGCTCTTTTAGACTTAAAAGATAAGTACCATGTAATAAAGGTTCAAATTCAGACGGCAGTTACCTTACTCGCCGTTAATATTATTTTAATGTATAGCTTGGTGTGTAATGACTAAATCAACTTCTTCTATGGCGTGTGTATTAATAACCGGCTTTGCGCCTTTTGGTAGCGAAACTATCAATCCTTCTTGGCAAGCAGTGCAAAAACTTGATGAAACTATCATCATGAAACACAAAATAAGTACACTAGAACTTGCCTGTGAGTTTAATACGTCTATTAGTCAGCTTATAAACGCCATTGAGTCGCACAATCCGACGGTTGTTTTATGTATAGGTCAAGCTGGTGGGCGCAGCGAAATATCAATTGAGCGTATTGCAATAAACGTTGATGATGCACACATTAAAGACAATGCAGGTAAGCAACCTGTCGATACACCAATAGAAAAAAATGGCCCTGATGCCTATTTCACTAACTTGCCAATAAAGCGTATGTTACAAGCACTGCACAACAGCAATATACCTGCTGCCATTTCCAATACGGCAGGTACGTATGTATGCAATCACGTTATGTATGGCCTTATGCATTACATAAGTGATCACTGCGCTGTAATGAAAGGTGGCTTTGTGCATATTCCTTATTTACCAAGCCAAGCTGTGCACCACAATGGCGCACCTAGCATGTGTGAAGACACTGTTATTAACGCGCTAAAAGTGATGATTGCACAAGCTTTGAACAATAATAACGACGTAAAAATAGCAGCAGGCACCACGCATTGACCACTTTGGTGCGGTTACATATAACTTGGTGCATAAATTATTCTTAATTAATTGTAAAAGCTATGTGACTTGAGTAATTTTTTCTGATAAAACAAGGTTTCGCAGCACAGCAAATTGGCTTTGCTGCACACATAATAGGAATGAGGAGTTACTATGTGTTCAATTTTTGGGGTATTAGATATTAAATCTGATCCCGCTCAATTGCGTACCCAAGCAATTGAAATGTCAAAGTTGCTTAGGCACCGTGGCCCAGATTGGTCTGGTGTATATGCATCTGAAAAAGCTATTTTAGTACATGAGCGTTTAGCTATTGTTGGTGTATCAAGCGGTGCACAGCCTTTATACAATCCTGAAAAAACAAATATTTTAGCGGTTAATGGCGAGATTTATAATCATAAAGAACTTGCAGCAGAGCTAGATGTTGATTTTACTTTTCAAACTCAATCAGACTGTGAAGTTATTTTAGCGCTTTATAAACAAAAAGGGCCTGACTTTTTAGATGATCTAAATGGCATTTTTGCATTTTGTTTATACGATGAAGAAAATGACGCTTACTTAATTGGCCGTGACCATATTGGTATTATCCCGCTTTACACTGGTCACGACGAGCACGGTAACTTTTACGTTGCTTCTGAGCTAAAAGCACTTTCTCCAATTTGTAAGCATATTGAAGAATTTCCACCGGGGCATTACCTGTACAGCAAAGATGGCAAAATGACGCCTTATTACAAGCGTGATTGGGAAACATTTGATGCAGTTAAAGATAACAGCGCACAAGCGCAAGACGTTAAAGATGCATTAGAAGCGGCCGTTAAACGCCAGCTAATGTGTGACGTGCCTTACGGTGTATTACTTTCTGGTGGTTTAGACTCATCGGTTATCTCTGCTATTACCCAGCGCTTTGCTGCCAAACGTATTGAAGATAACGACGAAAGCGATGCATGGTGGCCTAAGCTGCATTCTTTTTCAGTAGGCCTTGAGGGTTCACCTGATTTAGCCGCTGCCCAAAAAGTAGCTGACATGATTGGTACTATTCACCACCCTATCATTTTTACCATTCAAGAAGGTATTGATGCACTGCGTGAAGTGATTTACCATATTGAAACGTATGATGTAACCACGATTCGTGCCTCTACACCTATGTACCTAATGGCTCGCCAAATTAAAGCAATGGGCATTAAAATGGTGTTATCTGGCGAAGGTGCTGATGAGTTATTTGGTGGTTACTTATACTTCCATAAAGCCCCTAACGCACAAGAGTTTCATGAAGAGCTAAACCGTAAAGTATCAAAACTGCATATGTTTGACTGTTTACGTGCTAATAAATCAATGGCAGCATGGGGTGTTGAAGCACGTGTACCGTTCCTTGATAAAGAATTTGTTGATGTTGCTATGCGTATCAACCCTGAAGCCAAAATGTGTAAAGATGGCAAAATTGAAAAACACATTTTACGTGAAGGTTTTGATGGCTACTTGCCTGATGAAGTTTTATGGCGCCAAAAAGAGCAATTTTCAGACGGTGTTGGTTACAGTTGGATTGATACGTTAAAAGAGTTTGTAAATGAGCAAGTGAGCGATCAAGAGCTTGCAAATGCTAAATTTAAATACCCTATTAATACGCCAGATTCAAAAGAAGCTTACTACTACCGTACTATTTTTGAATCGCACTTTCCTGGTGATGCATCAGCTAAATGTGTACCACATGGTAAATCGGTAGCGTGTTCGACTCCTGAAGCACTTGCATGGGACGCATCGTTCCAAAACAATGCAGATCCATCAGGTCGTGCTGCGGGCGTTCATAACGACGCGTATGCAAGCAAAGGATAACACTCTTTGTTTAACGAAGCGTAAGCCCAAATGGCTTACGCTTCGCTTTATAAAACTCACTTCCACCGAATCTGTTTTTTATAGCCCTGCAAATAACTTAAAAGGCTCAAGTGCTTTAATTGTTATTTATAAAATTGGGTTAACATCAAAAACAATGCAATATATTGCATCACAATCAAATCACCCTGCTACCGTATTTTTAAATCAAAATGAGATAACTAAACGCCATTGTAATATTCGCTGGTTTAACCAAACAAGTGAAATTAAACGCTGTGGGCATGGTTCTTTAGCGGCCGCTAATTTTTTAATAAAATATTTTGGTTATTGTCCTGAAGTATTTATATCAATGAGTAATGAGCGCTTTACTATAAGAGTAAAAAAACAACGCGCCCAGTTGTTACTAAAAAGTATAGAGCCTAAAAAAAGCGAATTAGCTAATGGTGAGTTAAAAAGTGTGTTTTCATTAGCAATAAAAGCAGCCTACAGTATCGGCGAAAATAACGGTTATACGGTTGTGTTATTTAATGAAGAATTTAGTAAAGACGTTGAAAAAGAAGATTTAAAAAGCTTACACGTTGATTTTAAAGCGTTAAATAAACTCCATAAAAATGCTGTTATAGCGCTTAGTATAAAAAATATAGACAAAAAAAATGCCATAGCGCATTTTAGATATTTTGCCCCCCAGTTTGGAGTAAATGAGGACAGTGCAACGGGCTCTGCGGTATCTGTTATTGCCCCCCTGCTATTTAGACTACATGGTTTAAATAAAGCTAAGCTTATACAGCAATCAAATAATGGTGCATTGCTAAGCTATGAGTTTAGCAATGCTAAAGTTGTCATTTACTAGGGCGTGTTGATCTTTGCGAATTGAAATTTGTTCAATCTAGGGCCGATTAAATCGCGGCGCGGGGTTTGTAACCTAGTGGGCTAAGTAAAAATCGAGCAACAAAGAGTTTATCGCCCCTAGGCAGCCCGAAGGGCAGCACATGTTTGGCATTTATGCTGCGTTATCGCCTATTTATGTGGAATAACCACACTTCATAGGCTCTGCCTTGCCTAAAAAACAAACATATTGCTGCAAATTCAACTATCAAAGATCAACACGCCCTAAACATATTAAGTAAACGTTTATAGCGGTCTTAATAAGCACAATGCAAAATAGTTACTATCGTCTTGCCATGTTTGCTCTAACTTTAAATTAGCTTGCGCTGCAAGCTGCTTAAACGATTCGAGCGTGTACTTATGAGAGTTTTCTGTATGGATACTTTCGCCTTCAATAAAGTCTATTTGCTGATCATTTATAACCACGCTTTGATTACAGTTACTTACTAAATGCATTTCAATACGGCTATGTTGCTCGTTAAAGCGTGACTCGTGGCTAAAGTTATCTAAATTAAATGTGCCGTTTAGCTCGTTATTAATACGTTGTAGTAAATTTTTATTAAATGTAGCGGTGATTCCCGCTTTATCGTTATATGCATCAAGTAGCACTTGGCGCTCTTTTACTAAATCAACCCCAATTAATACATAACCGTTTACACCACATAAGCGATGGAAATTATTCATAATTTCTATAGCTTTAACTGGGGCAAAATTACCAAGAGTAGAGCCTGGAAAATACACCAAATTGGTTTGACTATCTAAAGCGGTGTCTTTGGTTAGCTGTTTAACCGTTTGGCTATGTGTAAAGTCTCCTAGCAATGGCGAAATTGCCAAATCTGGAAATAACGGTGACAAATGTGCAAGTGAATAACTGAGCATCTCCTCAGAAATTTCAAACGGTACGAAGGTTTTTACGTTTGCCATATGCGCTAATAAATACGCGACCTTTTTACCCGAACCACACCCAGGCTCAATAATAGAGAGATTTTCAGGTAGCATTTGAGCAATCGACTGCGAGTATTGCTCTAAAATAGACAACTCCGTACGTGTAACATAATACTCTTGTAAGGATGTTATTTGCTCGAATAATGCAGCCCCTTTATCATCGTAAAAATACTTACACGGAAGCGTTTTTTGTTGTTGAGTTAATCCGCTTATCACGTCGTTTAAAAATTCAGTGTCGGTTATGATACTTTGTTTAATCGCTGTTACTTGGCTCATACTATATCCTTAGCTAGTCTTATCCCGCTGCACATCCACGCTTGATGTGGGTAATAAAAATTTCGGTATGTTTGTCGTAAATGGTTTTGAGGAGTAAACACACACCCACCCCGTAACACCATTTGGTTATTCATAAATTTACCATTGTATTCCCCTGCTACTCCTTCAATAGGCTTAAAACCGGGGTATGGCAAATATGCACTGTTTGTCCATTGCCAACATGAATCCGTTAACTGGTTTATTTCAGTATCATCTTTTGCTTGTTGTGGTGTTAGGTAGTTATTATTAGTGTCTGTTGCAGGTGTATTTTTAGCTGCATATTCCCACTCGAACTCTGTAGGCAAGCGAGCCTTTACAAAATTAGCGTAGGCGCTGGCCTCAAAATAACTAACATGGCTGATGGGAGCACTTAAATTTAAAGGCTGCAATCCATAGTGTGTAAATTCAAACCATTCGTTATTTATGTAATGCCAATATAGTGGATGCGTTAAACGAGTGTTTTGAATATGCGCCCAACCGTCGCTTAACCAATATTGTGGATTGCTATATCCACCGGCATTTATAAAGTCTAAATATTCACCATTAGTGACCAATCTATTAGCAAAGCTGAATGGATGAATTAGTACTTGGTGTTTGGGGCACTCGTTATCATATGCAAATTCATCTTCGGCATTTGTGCCGATATTAATAATGGCTTTTTCAAAATTGATAAAATTAAGGGGTTTAATATCAGCTGATTTTTTTTGGCTATTTAAAAGCGATGTTTTATATTGAGGAAATAATGGATTTACTGAAAAGTTATATTTGATGTCCATAAGCATTAGTTCTTGATGCTGTTGCTCGTGGTGTAACCCAAGTTCAATAATATCTTTAATGTGCGGGTTAACGTCAGTCTTAAGTAATTCAATCACGCGGCTATCCACATGTTCTTTGTAAGCTAGTACTTCGTCTAAACATGGCCTAGATAAGCTTCCTCTGTTTGCCCGTTTAAATTGCTCTCCAATCCCATTGTAGTAAGAATTAAAAAGCATTTTATAGTGAGGATTAAACACTGCGTACTGTTTACAATGAACACTAAGTAAAAACGTTTCAAAAAACCACGTGGTATGCGCTAAATGCCATTTAGTAGGACTGGCATCAGCCATAGCTTGTAATAGGCAATCTTCTACAGTGAGTGGTTCGATAATGGCTAGGCTTTCGTCTCTAACGCTACAAAAGCGTTTAACAAGTTCGTTTTGATTGGTATCGTTTGTAACGCTTTCACGCATAATAGTATTAATCCTTTGCCTATCTATTTATAAAATATAGCTTAGTGTTGTGTTAAATCATATTCATATTACAACTTGATTAAAGATGCTTATCGGCTTATAAATTTATAATAGCCTTGAAGAGAAATTTGCTCTTTGCTAGCCGGTCTTTGATTATTCTTACGTGCATGCAAGCATGAGAAATAACGCATAAGCTGTTACCGAACCGCTAAGCTATAAAACTAGGAGCGATTAAATTGCGCCTAGATTAAATAAATTTCAATCCTTAAAGACTAACAAGTCCTAATATTTAAGCATTAATTAAGCTACTTAAAAATGATCTTTTTTTACTTAATCAAGTAAATTAATACTTTTAATAGCAAACTAAATTTTAACGTTCACTGAATTTTTAAATTTAGGGCTTTTAAATGAAAGAATCATGAATTTGGTCATATAAACAGCATTTTAAATACAAATTCATTTACATTTAATATTTAACTCATACACTACTAGCTGTATGATCACGCTTCAAATTAGTTAGTCTTCAAATAATTACGGTATTACTTTTTACTTAATATTTAAAGACTAATGTAATTCGATATGACGCCGAATTTATTTTGGCTTGTTAGGACAACTAAAGAGGTATTGCATGAAGGAAAATCATGACAAATATAGTATTGACAACACGGATTACACCGTAGGTCAGGACAACGTACAAAAGTGGGGGTTTGATATTCACAACCCTGTTTTTGGAACTAGTGCGGGCCTGATTGTCATCTTTTTAATCGCCATACTTGTTACCGACCCACAAACTGCAAAAACAGCGCTTGATAGTATCAAGACCGATATTATTAATAATTTTGATGCCCTATTTATGTGGGCTGCTAACTTCTTTGTACTCTTTTGTTTAGCACTTATTGTTTCTCCTTACGGTAATATTCGCCTTGGTGGTGATGACGCTAAACCTTCTCACTCTCGCGTTTCATGGCTTGCTATGTTATTTGCTGCGGGTATGGGTATCGGCCTTATGTTTTGGGGCGTTGCTGAACCAGTTGCTTACTTTACTGGTTGGTACGAAACACCGCTTAATGTAGCCGCTAATACACCAGAAGCTGCAAAATTAGCAATGGGCGCAACTATGTTTCATTGGGGTCTTCACCCTTGGGCTATTTACGCTGTTGTTGGTTTATCTCTTGCATTTTTTACCTATAACAAAGGTTTACCGCTTTCAATTCGTTCTATTTTTTACCCTATATTAGGTGATAGAGCTTGGGGTTGGCCTGGCCATATCATTGATATCTTAGCTGTACTTGCTACGTTATTTGGCCTTGCAACATCTTTGGGTCTAGGTGCGCAGCAAGCTTCTGCTGGTATTAACCATGTATTTGGTACAGAAGGTGGTGTTGGCTCTCAAATATTAGTAATAGTGGGCGTAACACTACTAGCTATAATTTCTGTTGTGCGCGGAATTGATGGCGGCGTAAAACTTTTAAGTAACATTAATATGCTAATTGCTTTTGCTTTATTAGTGTTTGTTTGCTTAGTAGGTTTTGCTGTTGCTATGGGTAACGTACCCACTACCGTGATGGGCTATGTAGAAAATATTATTCCATTGAGTAATCCTCACGGTCGTGAAGACGAAACATGGATGCATGGTTGGACTGTGTTTTACTGGGCTTGGTGGATTTCCTGGTCGCCGTTTGTAGGTATGTTTATCGCGCGTGTATCACGTGGTCGTACAATTCGTGAATTCTTAATTGCAGTTTTACTTATTCCTACTCTAGTTACCGTTTTATGGATGTCTATTTACGGTGGTATTGCGATTGATCAAGTAGTTAATGGTGTTGGTGCGTTAGGCACTAATGGTTTAACTGATGTACCTTTAGCTATGTTCCAAATGCTTGATGAATTACCTTTATCTAATATTTTATCGTTTATTGCAATTTTATTAGTGTTGGTATTTTTCATTACGTCATCTGACTCTGGTTCATTAGTAATTGATTCAATTACAGCTGGCGGTAAAATTGATGCACCGGTACCACAACGTATATTTTGGGCATCGGTTGAGGGCGCAATTGCAGCTGCTTTACTTTGGATTGGTGGCACACAAGCAATTGAAGCACTACAAGCAGGCGCTGTCTCTACAGGCTTGCCATTTACTATTGTATTATTATTTATGTGTTTAAGTTTAGTTTTAGGTTTACGAACTGAGCCTCGCCCAGTTAAGTAATACTTTTAGTGAGTAATACTTTTAATTAGTAACGAAAGCGCCGCAATTTTTGCGGCGTTTTTTTGTTTGGTCATTAAAAGCTAGAGCCACAGCTCTGAGATTGGAGTATCTACACGATAATGATAACTCAGCTGCGCTTGTAAAAGTTCTGCTGTAGCAAGTGCATCCGTTAACGCATTGTGATTTTGATATGCTGGTAGGGAATAACGCGCACGGCAATCTGTTAGCCTAAGAGAACCTAATTTTGTGTTAAACAACCGCCCTAATAACCCCTGCCTTGCTTTTAGTGCTCTTTTTTCTATTTCCATTGTATCAACAAGTGCAAACTCAATACCTTCTTTAAGCCTTAACAATAACGCATTATTTAAAAAGTGACGTTCTATTGCTGCATAATGCACCACGACAACTTTACCACTGAGCGCTTCAAGTAAAGGCTCTATAATTTGATTAAAGTCGGGGGCGTCGTCCACCTCAGAGTGCGTTATTCCATGTATTAAAATAGACTCTTCATGAAGGTTTCGCCTAGGCTGCACAACCCAATGCCGACTGTGCTTACAATAAATGCGCTCTAAATTGAACGGCACTAAACCAACACTCACTATATCGTCGTTTTGGCTATTTAAGCCTGTTGTTTCAAAATCCATTGCTACAAAAGGCACGTCTTTTATTGCAGCTTTGTCTTGATTATAAGCACCCGCATAAAAGTGTTTTAGGAGTTTATTTTTGGTGCTATTGGCAAGCTCGTTATACCTAGCTTGCCAATCAATTGCTTTATGATTACGCGGATTCATAGGCTACTTCACACCAGAGTTTGCTGTGTAGCTAAATTTTAAATAGCTTTGTGCTTTTTCTAAAATGGCGAACGCCTCTTTTAAGTTTCGTTGCTCGAACGGAGAAAGTAAATGTGGATCTAAGTCGTTATCGGGCTCTTCGCCCTTCTCTATTTGCCACGCTTGATGGCGAATTCGCATCATGGCAATATACTCAAGTGCATCACGTAAATCTTGCGCTTTACCCTGTGGTAAAAGTTTCGCTTCAATAATATCTTCTAGTCGTTCAAACGAATTTTGTTTACGTGAACCAATAGCCAATGCGTGCACGCGAATAACATCAGAAAGAGGTGCAGTCCCTCTTCGCTTTAAGTTCATTGAACGCTTATGTTGGCCATTATGCTCCATAACAAAGCCTTTAAAGAAACCTAGTGGAGGTGTTCTATTTCTAGCATTTGCTGCCATATTAGCTAAAAATACGCGATTTACTTTACTTTGTTTTGCTATAAATATTTTAAGCTCGTCGGCCCACTTGGTTTTACCCCACACACCGTCTAAGTCAAAAAATATAGAACTATTAAGCAATGCTTGTGGTTTTGGCTGCGCGATCCAATCTGCAAATTGATCGAACCACTGTGAGCGAGTTTTACGCCATTTTTTAAACGACGCCATAATTTCTCCATCACAGTAGGTGTAACCACACTGCGCTAAACCATCACACACAAAATCGGCAATATTTTGAAAATACGCGTTATGTTTTTCGTCGTCATAACTGTCATCTAAAATAAGCGCGTTGTCTTGATCGGTTACAATAAGTTGCTCGTCTCGAGCCATTGAGCCCAGAGCAATAAAACAGTAAGGCACAGGAGGTGGCCCAAACTTTTCTTCTGCTAGTACAAGTAGTCTTTGTTTAAATGTACGCCCTATAACAGCCATGGCTGTACCAACCATGTGTGAGTTTGCATCTTCATTCACCATACGAACAAACACATTAGGCAATTGGCGCGCATAATGAGCCAAATCCTCTATTGTTTGTTGAGCCAGTATACCGCGTACAAGTAATAAGCTACTTTGGGATTCATAACGCAAAATATCAGAGAGGGAGATAACTCCTATAGGACGTCTTTTTTGTACTACGGGTAAATGATGGAGATTATCTCTGAGCATGGCCAATACTGCTTCGAAAATATAGTCATTGGCATCTAAAAGCACCAAGTTAGTAGACATAATCTCTTTTGCTTGTGTATTAAAATCAAGCCCTTTAGCCACTACTTTTGAGCGTAAATCCCTATCGGTTATTATACCAACTACTTGTCCGTCATCTTCTTCTGGGTCATCATTTATTGGTTTATTTACATCGGTTACCAACACTGACGATACCGCCTCTTCGGTCATTAATTTAGCGATATCTTGTATCGTAGAGGTTGCATCTACGGTAACTACATCTCTGTGAATTAATGATTTTACCTTCGCGGTTGTCAGGTCATTGCCATCGGCTTGCTCGACAATAGCTTGATGCAAACGCACGTTACCGTCTGTTTCGAAGTAATCAGCAAATGCATCAAACTCATCACAGTAACAATTAAAGAGCTCGACATTTATGCAATAAACTAACGTATCTTCCAGAGCAGTTGCAGGAAAACGTACCTTACGGTTCATCAATAAACCCATTTGACCAAATATACCTGCGGTAGCCAAACGATTGTACAGCTCGCCATTTCGGCGATACATTTCTACAGAACCACTTCTAATTACATATAAATCAGAAATGTCTTGTCCAAAACTCAAGATATCTGTTTTTGCTCTAAAATAAGCCACTTCTACTTGTTGAGCTAGCTCATTAAGCGCTTTTTGAGGTAAGTCATCAAAAGGAGGATGTTGTGCTAAAAATTGTGCGATTTCAACTTGTTCGGCTTGCATAAATCCCTTCCTGTATGCGCATTAAAATGACTAAATCTATTTTGCAGATTAACACTATCATCGGGGTGTGAAAACAATTACTGTACAAATTTAGGCACAAAAAAAGAGCCTAAATAGACTAATGCCGATCATTTAAGAATTAGTTAATAGCACTTGAACGATCTTCTAGGTAT
>NZ_WTKZ01000041.1:0-36581 GCF_011378805.1 Pseudoalteromonas sp. Z9A6 | reverse complement strand
CACTGACAACATCTTCACACACAATATAAAGATTTTTGGTTTACACTGCGTGGCAATTGTAGGGAATAAAAACAACTCAAACTCAGTCACCACCAAACTTGAGTTGCCTTTCACACTGACAACATCTTCACACACAATATAAAGATTCTTTTAAGCGAGGCTAACTTATGCCTCAAGCTTATGACGAGAGCCTTGCTCTTTGTCTATGGTTAAACTTTAGAGTGTTAGCTCCAATTTGACAAACGAGAAAAATAAACCTAATAGGTGAAAAAAACTAAACTATATACCTTTGTCTAATACATTTAGATTGGATTGCTTTGGAAGCTATGATGCGAAGGCGTTTTACAGGCACAAAAAAAGCGCTATAAAGCGCTTTTTAATATTTAAGACAGGCTTAAATAATTTGGTTTTCTTTCCAGGCTTGCTCTTTTGCTAAACGGTTTTTGCGTTTATCACATGGATCATCGCAATCACAGGCTTTATCAATACCAACCGAACCTAAACCACCACAGCTGCTTGCCATAGATTTTTTTTGCACGATCATACCAACGGCCATAGCCGAAACTATCAAAATTAGTAAGCCAAAAGTAAGAAGAAAAAGTGACATTGCTTAGCCCCTATTGATCAGCAATAAATTAAACTCAAATATTTTTGAGCGACTGCTATTATATACCCAAATAACTCGGAAATAAACAAGCCACCATCATACTATAAATAAGGCTTAAATGCTGGGCTTGAGTAGGTAACTAAACCCTCTTTTGATTTACCTATTAAATAAACCGGTAAATCATGTTGCTCAGCATAAGCTTGCGCTTTTTGCATCCCCATCACAGTAAGTGCCGTCGCTAAACCATCTGCTGTCATAGCGCTTGGGTGAAGCACAGTTACCGACACTAAGTCGTGCTTAATAGGCATACCTGTTGCTGGATCAATTAAATGAGTATAGATTTCGCCATCCATTTTATAAAAAATACGGTAATCACCCGATGTAGCTATACCGCTTGTACCTGGTGATAAAACACGGTGTACCTTACGCTCTCCAGGTTGTGCATCAGGTTGCTCAATCGCGATTTTCCAATCCTGATTATTTGGCTTTTCACCCGCTATACGCAGCTCACCACCAATCTCAACCATGTAATTAGTAATATCGTGGCTTTCTAATAACTGGGCAACTTTATCAATACCATAGCCCTTAGCTGTTGCCGAAAAAGAAAGCTCCAATTCATCAACAGTTTTAGCTAGCCCCTGCTCTGTAAGATTAAGTTTATCTACACCAATTTTTTCAATCATTGCAGCAAGTGCTTCATCACTTGGGCGATTAGTTGGTTTTTTATCAGGCCCAAAGCCCCATAAATCAATTAAAGGCCCCATTGTTACGTCGAGTGTTTTAGTCGATTCACCCAAGCGAATAGACTCGCTTATAACAGCCCTAAAATCTTCGCTAATTGGCATAACTTGATTTGCAGGTAATCTGTTAAATGTATTTATTTCAGAGTCTTCTATGTAAGTAGACATAGATTGGTTTACATCTTTTAAAACAGCGTCTATTTGCAGCTGTACTTGTGAAGCCGATAGCTGAGCTTGCTCATCATAATATTTAATATGATAAGTGGTACCCATAGTCTTACCTTCTAAAAAGGTTTCTTTTAACTCTGGCTTTTCACCACACCCGGACAATAATAAAGTCAGTGTAATTAGTAAAAAGGCCATTATGCCCTGTGAAGTACTTACTCGATTCATAACAGCTCTACTTAATAGATTGATAAAATTAAAGAATAAAAAAAGCCTCGTAACACAAGTGCTACGAGGCTGGTATTTTAACCAAAACTAAACTGTTTTGGTATTAGTGTTAGCCACCGAAGTCATCTAGTAAGATATTCTCGTCTTCAACACCTAAATCTTTAAGCATAGTGATAACTGCCGCATTCATCATTGGAGGACCACACATGTAGTACTCACAATCTTCAGGCGCTTCGTGATCTTTAAGATAGTTCTCAAATAACACGTTATGGATAAAGCCAGTATAGCCTTCCCAGTTATCTTCAGGCTGTGGATCTGAAAGTGCTGTATGCCATACGAAGTTAGGGTTTTCAGCGGCTAGGCCGTCAAAATCTTCTACGTAGAACATTTCACGCTCAGAACGTGCACCATACCAAAAGCTCATCTTACGTTTTGAGTTCAAACGTTTAAGTTGGTCAAAGATATGAGAACGCATTGGCGCCATACCAGCACCACCACCAACAAATACCATTTCTGCATCAGTGTCTTTAGCAAAGAACTCACCAAATGGACCCGAAATAGTTACCTTATCGCCTTCTTTAAGTGACCAAATGTACGAAGACATTTTACCACATGGCAAGCTAAGGTTTCTTGGAGGTGGAGCAGCAATACGCACGTTAAGCATAATGATGCCTTCTTCTTCTGGGTAGTTAGCCATCGAGTAAGCACGAATTGTTTCTTCGTCTACTTTTGACTCCAGATCGAAGAAACCAAAATGGTTCCAGTCGCCACGATACTCTTCAGGAACATCGAAATCTGCATATTTAACATGGTGAGGTGGAGCTTCGATTTGGATGTAACCACCCGCACGAAACGGCACTGACTCGCCATCTGGAATTTGTAGCTTAAGTTCTTTGATGAACGTTGCTTTGTTATCATTAGAGATAACTTCACAATCCCACTTCTTAACACCGAAAATTGACTCTTCAAGTTCAATTTCCAAGTCATTTTTAACATTTACCTGACACGCTAAACGACAGCCTTCACGGGCTTCACCTTTAGATATGTGATCAAGCTCAGTTGGCAGAATATCACCACCACCTTCTTTAATGTGTACACGACACTGACCACAAGAGCCACCGCCACCACAAGCAGATGATACAAATATACCTGACTCAGATAGTGCGCCTAAAAGCTTACTACCTGCTGATGTTTTAATGGCTTTATCTGGGTCGCCATTAATGCCGATGATAATATCGCCACTTGCAACTAACTGAGATTTAGCACCAATGATGACTAAAACCAGTAGTACAACGATAGCGATAAAAACACCAACGCCTAAGAAAATCTGATAATCCATGATTTATCCTCGCTACCTTTACAGTGAAATACCAGAGAATGACATAAAGCCAAGTCCCATTAAACCAACAGTGATGAAGGTAATACCTAAACCACGTAAGCCGTCAGGTACGTCTGAGTATTTCAGTTTCTCACGGATACCTGCAAGTAATGTAATTGCAAGTGCCCAACCAACACCAGCGCCAATACCATAAACAACAGACTCGCCGAAGTTATAGTTACGCTCAACCATGAATGATACCGCACCAAATATTGCACAGTTAACTGTGATAAGTGGTAAGAAGATACCTAACGCGTTGTATAGTGCAGGGAAAAACTTATCTAATGCCATTTCAAGAATTTGCACAAGTGCTGCAATAACACCAATGAAAGTTAAGAAACGTAAAAAGCTAAGATCTGCATCTGGGTAACCTAACCAAGTTAGTGAACCAGGTGCAAGTACCGCATGATAAACCAAGTTGTTTACAGGTACAGAAATACCCAATACAACTATAACCGCTATGCCTAGGCCAATTGATGTAGTTACTTTTTTAGATACCGCTAAAAAAGTACACATGCCTAAGAAGAATGACAACGCTAAGTTCTCAATAAAAACGGCTTTTACAAATAAACTAATATAATGTTCCACTATTTGCCCCTTACGCTTTAGCTTCTACTTGGTCTTTCTTATAAGTACGCAGTACCCATATGAATAAACCAATGATGAAGAATGCACTCGGTGGTAAGATCAATAGACCCATAGGCTGATACCAACCGCCATCTTGTACTAATGGGATAATATCAACACCGAATAGTGAACCCTTACCAAATAGCTCACGAATGAAACCAACAGTAAGTAGTACTACAGAGTAACCTAAGCCGTTACCAATACCGTCAAGGAATGACATAAGTGGTGGCGACTTCATCGCGTATGCTTCAGCACGACCCATTACGATACAGTTAGTAATGATTAGACCAACGAATACAGAAAGCTCTTTTGCAGTAGCATAAGAAAATGCCTGTAATACTTGGTCAACAACGATTACCAATGATGCGATAATGGTCATTTGTACGATGATACGTACAGATGATGGGATCTGGTTACGAATAAGCGAGATAAAGAAGCTCGAAAACGCAGTTACAAGTGTCAATGCAATTGACATGATTAACGCATTTTTTAAGCTAGACGTTACCGCTAGCGCAGAACAAATACCAAGTACTTGTAGTGCGATTGGGTTGTTAGCTAAAACCGGACCAAATAGGACCGCCTTCATTTCTTTAGTATCAGCCATTATTTCAATGCTCCTTTACGTACTTTCGCAAGGAAAGGGCCAAAGCCATTTTCGCCAGTCCAAAAGTCAACTGCATGATCAACACCGTTAGACGTTAATGTAGCACCTGAAAGACCATCGATCTTATGCTCATCATTGCCCGCAGTACCTTTAACAATTTGAATTGGAAGTTCTTTACCTTCCCATGTAGCAGTCCACTGTGGATTTTGGATTTCGCCACCAAGACCTGGGGTTTCATTATGCTTGTAAAAGATAATGCCCTTAACTGTTTCACCATCGCTTTCAAGCGAGATAAAACCGTACATTAAGCCCCATAAGCCGTAGCCTTGGATAGGAAGAATGATTGCATCAACTGAGCCATCTTCTTTTTTAGAGATATACACCGGTGACTCTTTAGTCACACGTTGAATACCAGCAATATCTTTAACGCCTTTCTCTTGAAGAGAAACACTTAGCGCTGCATCATATTTGCTTTTTTCAAAGTCAAAGATTGTTGGGTCTGTATCTACAAACTCACCTGTAGTCATGTTTACAACGCGCGCTTCGATTTTTGCATCAAATGTTTCAAGAACATTTTCAACTTTGTCGATGCCCGCAGCAGCTAAGATATTGCTTTGAATATCTTTGTTTTTATTAGCTTGCTGTAAAGGACGGAGCTGTACAGAAGCAAACGATACAATGATTGCACACACTAAACATAGTGCTACAACAACTGATAACGTTTTGCCGATTGATTCGTTATTACTAGACATTACGTGCCAACCTCCGCTTAATATTAGCCTGCACTACAAAGTGATCGAACAGTGGAGCGAACAAGTTAGCAAATAAGATTGCTAGCATCATGCCTTCTGGGAAAGCAGGATTCACAACACGTATCATAACCACCATAAAGCCAATTAATAGACCATATGCTAATTTACCTTTGTCAGTAAATGCAGCTGATACAGGGTCAGTAGCCATAAAGAACATACCAAACGCAAAGCCACCAAGTACAAAATGCCAATACCAAGGCATTGCAAATACAGGGTTAGTTTCTGAGCCAACAGCATTTAATAAAAATGCAGTTGCTACCATACCTAGGAATACACCTAGTACGATGCGCCAAGAAGCGATACGAACGTAAATTAAGAACAAACCACCTACTAATAATGCAAGTGTAGATGTTTCACCTACAGAACCTTGAATGAAACCATAAAACGCATTCCACCATAATTCCATGTTTGCAAAGTCAAGTGTGCCAGCAAATGCTTGGCCTAGCATAGTTGCACCAGAGAAAGAATCTACTGCTGTCCATACTGTGTCACCTGAGATTTGAGCTGGGTATGCAAAGAATAAAAATGCACGACCGGCTAAAGCAGGGTTTAAGAAGTTACGGCCAGTACCACCAAAGATTTCTTTAGCGATTACTACACCAAACGTAATACCTAACGCAACTTGCCATAAAGGAATAGTTGCTGGCAAAATAAGTGCGAATAATACAGAAGTAACGAAGAAACCTTCGTTAATTTCATGCTTACGCACTGAAGCAAATATAACTTCCCAGAAACCACCTACTGCAAATGTTACAGCGTAGATAGGTAAGAAGAAACATGCTCCATAGAACATCTTAGCGCCCCAGCCTGCATCAGCGGTTAACTCACCACCGAATAACTGGAACAAACCAACTTGCCACGTGTTTGCTAGTTCAAAACCTTGTGCTAAAGCACCAGCGGCCTGATGACCGATATTGAACATACCAAAAAACATAGCTGGGAACGTCGCCATCCACACTAAAATCATCATACGTTTTAGGTCGATGTTATCGCGTACGTGTGTCGCGCCTTTATTTACGTAGCCTGGTGTATAAAAAATAGTTGCAGCTGCTTCATACAGTGCATAAAACTTTTCATATTTACCACCGGCTTCAAAATTCGGCTCGATATCTTCTAGATATTTTTTTAAACCCATCTCTCTAGCCTTCCTTCTCGATCGTAGTTAAGCAATCGCGTAGGATAGAACCATACTCGTATTTGCCTGGACAAACGAAGGTACATAACGCTAAATCTTCTTCATCAAGTTCAAGCGCGCCCAATGAAATTGCACTGTCTAAATCACGTGCAATTAAGTCACGTAATAATAGAGTAGGCAAAATATCTAACGGCATTACGCGCTCGTAGCTACCAATTGGTACCATGGCACGTTTTGAACCACCTGTTGACGTTGTCATTTTAAATAAACGACTTGGTGCAAGGTGAGAAAGGAATGTACGCGTTACAGAGAATTTATCACTACCTGGTGCAATCCAGCCAAACAATTCTTTTTCGCGACCTTCAAGTAAAACAGATACTTGAACGTGGTAACGACCTAAGAATGCATGAACACCGTTTGAAATAGAACCCGATAGAACAGAACCAGAAATAACGCGGTTATCTCCGTCTTCTAACTCACCAGCCACTAAATCATCCAATGAAGCACCTAATTGTGTTTTCACTAAACGTGGGTTTTTAACGCGAGGACCTGCAAGCGAAATAACACGATTTGTGTAAATTTCACCAGTAAGGAATAAGTGACCATACGCAATAACGTCTTGGTAACCAATATGCCAAACTTGTTTGCTAACAGAAACTGCATCAAGATGATGGATATGAGTGCCAACGAGGCCAGCCGGATGCACACCACCAAACTCATGTACTTCTACTTGAGCTATAGATGAGCTAGGAACTTGGCTGCCTGCTTTTTTACACACAAATACTTTGCCATCAGTCAAACGCGAAACAACTGCAAGACCCGCTTCAAATGCTTGCGCATTTTCTGCAATAATTACTGCAGGATCTGCAGCTAATGGGTTTGTGTCGATTGCGGTCACAAAAATAGAACTAGGATTTGCATCCACAGCCGCTACTTTGCTGAATGGGCGAACACGAAGTGCTGTCCACTGACCAGACTGGATAAGTACTTCTTTGGCTTTTTCGCGCTCTAAGCTCGGAAGCTCGTCTGCTTTGAAAGAGTCAAAGGTGATTTGCTCACTGCCTGCTACTTCAATAACAACAGATTGCAGCACACGTTTAGCACCACGATTTATTTCTTTTACTGTACCAGAAGCTGGAGCAGTAAATAGGACGCCTGGGTTCTTTTTATCTTCAAAAAGTACCTGGCCTTTTTTGACTTGGTCATCCACACGAACATGCATGGTTGGACGCATACCGATAAACTCTTCGCCAAGCACAGCTACACGTTTGACAGCAGAACCGTCATGTATAACTTGCTGTGGCGCGCCCTCTAAGGGTAAATCCAGACCTTTTTTTATGTTGATCATACGCACTTGCATTACATTAAAGGAAAGAAACTGAAAAATCGTATCAACCACGTCGCCATTTGAGTTATTCCAAGTTATATCAAGGTACAAAAGAGCAGCTTGCTAGAGATATCAAACAAGCAACGTAGTAAAACTCATCACATATTGTCGAGATTTTAACATCATTTTAGATGACTATGCGAGTGTATTTATGAAAATTATACGACAGAAACACTTATTTAGTTTTGTTAAGTGAATTAAATAAAAATCAAGCTAGACCAAAGTGGTAGTCTAAGCAATTATCATTCCTGATTTCATCGTAAATTCAACAAATCGCATAATACAAAAAAAGCCGCGATAGCGGCTTTTTATAACTAGGGCCTGTTGACCTTTCAGGATTAAAATTTGTTCAATCTAGGGGCTATTTAATCGCGGTGTGAGGTTTGTAACCTAGTGGGCTAAGTAAAAACCGAGCAACAAAGAGTAAATAGCCCCTAGGCAGAACCCTTTGGGCAGCGCATGTTTGGCATTTATTCCACGTTATCGCCCATTTATGGGGAATAACCACACTACATAGGCTCTGCCTTGCCTAAATACCAAACAGACTGCTGCAAATTCAACCTCGAAAGATAAACAGGCCCTAAGTTCTGTTAGTCAATCATATTGGCAATTGGCTTAACTGAATCTACATCTTGATCGTAGTCAACACTATCTATACCAAAACCAAATAAGCGTAAAAACTCATTATGGTAACCAACATAATCTGTTAGCTCATCAATGCTGCTTGTATCTACTTTATCCCAAACAGCTTGCACGCGAGCTTGCACGTCGTCTTCTAGCTCTTTGTAGTTTTGGAATAAATGTCCACCGTCGTCAAAGCGAGGTGATTCACCATACAAGTTTTCACTAAATAAAGCGTGAATTTGCTCAATAGTGCCTTCGTATGTGCCATCTGCTTTCATAACTTTAAATAAAGCAGAGATATATAGCGGCATAATAGGAATAGCAGAACTTGCTTGCGTTACCACAGCATTAAGTGATGAAACATACGCCTCACCATTTAAATCTTTTGTTGATTCTTTAATAGCAGCGGTTGCACGGTCTAAATCTTCTTTAGCCTTACCAATAGTAGCGTGTCCGTATATTGGCCATGTTAGCTCTTTACCAATATAAGTGTACGCAGTCGTTTTAAAGTTATCGGCTAATACATCCGCTTCTTTTAATGCGTCAATCCACATTTCCCAATCTTCACCGCCCATTACTTTAATGGTGTTGTCGATATCGTCTTGGTTTGCAGCTTCAACAGTAATTTCATCAATTTCACGCTTTGATGTATTTAAGTTTTTAGTAGTAACGGCATTTCCAATTGGCTTAAGCGTAGATGAGTAAACTTCGCCCGTATTTGGGTCTGTACGACGAGGAGACGCTAAGCTGTAAATAATACAATCTACTTTGCCCAAATCTGCCTTAATAGTGTCGATTGCTTTTTGTTTAATTTCGTTAGAAAACGCATCGCCATTAATATTTTTAGACCAAAGGCCTGCTTCGTCTGCTGCATCTTGAAAAGCAGCGGTATTGTACCAACCAGCAGAACCTGTTTTGCGATCTGTACCTTCTTTTTCAAAGAAAATACCTAATGTTTTAGCACCACCACCAAACGCAGCTGTAATGCGCGAAGCCAAGCCGTAGCCTGTTGATGCGCCAATAACTAATACATTTTTTGGTGCATTTTTTAATGCGCCTTGTTGTTTTACATAGTTAATTTGTTCTTGAACATGCTCTGCACAACCAGCTGGATGTGCGTTTGTGCAGATAAATCCACGAATTTTAGGCTTAATGACCATTGATCATCCTATATCTTTTACAATAAAAATTAGCGCTAGTTTAAAGGCTAATACTAAAAACACTGATCTGATCAGTTAACCACAAGTGTAACAATCAAATCGCTATTAATTATTTAAGCTAATTTAGAGCCGCCCATACAATTAGGTGAATCAGGTGCCTCGCCGCCCTGCTCTGTATACTCATCGGGTGTATATGTATGAATTGCGAGTGCATGAATATGATTTGCTAATTCATCTTTTAGAATTTCATTAATTTCACGATGGCGCTGCAATAAACGTTTACCTGTAAAACCTTCGCTAACCACTATTACTTTAAAGTGTGATTCAGTGCCCGCACTGTGCATATGGCTTTCGTTAATTACGTTTAAATGTTTACACGCAATAGCGTTGCTTATTTTTTCTTGGATCTGTTGCTGCATTGACATAAAAGACCGTTTTAATTAGCTAATTTATACACTTACTATAACAATTTAACGCAGCGCTTGGCTAACTAAATTGCTTTTGTTTAATGTGCTTAATAAATCGGTAAGTTAAACTTATTCGAGGATGTGCAAGCGTTGTTTGCTTAGGTATTGCATGTTGATAATCTCGCTGGCTATGTCCGCTCATTATTAAACAGCTGCCACTTTGTAATTTCAAGTCGGTTACTTTATTGCTCGTCTTGTGCTTTAACTTTAGAACCCGATCAGCTCCTAGAGAGACACACACAATTGTTGGTTTATCACCAAGCTCTATTTCATCATCACTGTGCCAGCCCATCGTATCATTACCATCTCGGTAATAATTAACGAGTAATGAGTTTAGAGGCTGATTTAAGTGCGCCTCTAAACGCCTTCTCATATTAAGTAACAATTCATCCCATGGCTCTACTATTTGCTTACTACTTGAATAGCCGTATTCAATATTTAAATCGCTCATGAAGCATTGTAGCCGTGGAATAGGCCCCGTTTTACCATAAACAGTTACATCGGGTTGCTGCCAACGTAGGTTTTTTTGCAAATAATAAAATAGCTCGAGGCTTTTTTGTGCACTAAGTGCCCTACTTTGATAAGAAAAGCCATTTGGTAACTGTTGGGGGTTGGCGTTTTGCCGTTGCATGTTAGAATTTACCTACATTAGATTACTGATCAACGAACCATTATGACGACGCAAGCCCAGCTAGGCGATAAAACCTTTACTCTTGAACGCTTTCCTTTGGATCAAAAAAACCGCAGCTTACAAGCGTGGGATTCGGCAGATGAGTACCTTATCAATTATGTTAACGAACATCACCCTGATTGTCGCTCATTGCTTATTTTAAACGATAGCTTTGGTGCACATGCTTGTTATTTTAATAAGTTAACGGTTTGTTCAGTTAACGATTCTTATATTAGCCACCAAGCTGCGGCTTATAACTTACAAGAAAACAAACTGCCTACAGCAGATTTTACACAATTAGATAGTTTGTCTGCATTACCACAGGATGTTGATTTAGTACTTATTAAAATCCCTCGTAATGTAGGTTTTTTACAGTTTCAGTTAAGTGAACTCAGTGAAGTCCTTGCACCTGGTACGCCAGTAATTGCCGCAGGTAAAACAAAAGAAATTCACAACTCAACAATAAAATCATTTGAGCAATTTATTGGTGAAACAAAAACTAGCCTAGCAGTTAAAAAATCCCGTCTTATATTAAGTACAGCTAAAGGCGGATATAAAGCAGCAGATTTCCCTGTAACGTGGGAGCTTGAAGGTACTGAGTTTAATATAACAAACCATGCAAATGTGTTTTCGCGTGATTCGTTAGATATTGGTGCACGCTTCTTTTTTAACTACTTACCAGAAACACCAAAAGCTAAAAGCATTATTGATTTAGGCTGTGGTAACGGAGTTGTTGGATTAATGACGCTTGCTCGTTGCCCTAATGCATCAGTTACTTTTGTTGATGAGTCTTACATGGCAGTAGAGTCGGCTCGGTTAAATGTAGAAATTAACCTAGGCGATAAGTTTGATAACTGCGAGTTCATCGAAAACGACTGTTTAACAGGCTTTGAAAGAGACAGTGTAGATATGGTGCTTTGTAACCCTCCATTTCACCAAGCTCAGGCCGTTACCGACCATATTGCTTGGCAAATGTTTAAACAAGCAAAAGATACTTTAAAAGAAGGCGGCGAGCTGCGTATTATTGGTAATCGTCATTTAGATTATCATGATAAATTAAACCGTATGTTCGGCAACTGTAAGTTGTTAGGTTCAAACAAAAAGTTTGTCGTTTTAAGTGCAACAAAAAATAGTGGAATGCTATAAATGAAATTAACAAACATTATAATTGGGTGTTGTGTATTACTGATACTTGGTGGCTGCGCGAATCAGCCTAGCCAAGTAATACTTAACCCTGTTTATAAAAATGGTCAAATTAGCACTATAAATAGTAGCTTAAGTACTAGTGTAATTGATTTACGTGGCGATACATCAACACTTAAACTTATTGAGTCAGACAAAACTAAAACCTTTGCAAGCCAAGGCATTACCAGCTCTATTAAAAGTGTGTTAGACAGCGCCCTTAGCCGCAATGGAGCCAGTATTTCTAACTTAGCAACTGTTCGCTTTGAAGTAGATATTCATGCATTGCAAGCTGTTGTAACCGAAAAGCTAGTGAGCCATACCAGCGAAGCCCACATAGAACTTGGCGTGCGTGTTATTCGCGCCTCAAGTAACTTTAGTAAAGTGTATAGAGGTAGTGCTAATTTAGAAGGCCCATTTAGTCATGAGCAAGCAAAAATAGAAGGTCAGCTCAATAAGTTGACTGAGCAAGTTATTACCCGCATTGTATCTGACCCTGAATTAATAGAATTTTTAGAAGGTTAACTATGAAACGACTTTTTTTAATCTGCTTAGGCCTATTCTTTAGTGTAAGTAGCTTAGCAGCCCAAGAAGGCCGCTTTGTGCAAAAGGACAACATTTTTCCACGCGTAGAAATTGTAACGTCAATGGGTAGCATCGTGGTTGAGCTGGATCGCTCTAAAGCGCCCATCACAGTCAATAATTTTTTAACTTACGTGTCAGATAAAAGTTATCAAGGTAGCGTTTTTCACCGTATTGAGCGCGATGTAGAAAATGATCGCGACTTTGTTATTCAAGGTGGCGGTTACGATAAAGACTATGATGGCCTACATGAAAATGACCCTATTTTTAATGAAAGCGGTAACGGTTTAAAAAACGATATGTATAGCATTGCTATGGCCTATCAAGATAGACAACCGCACTCAGGAACTCGCCAATTCTTTTTTAATATGGATAATAACGATCACTTAAATCCAGGGAAAGATTGGGGCTTTGCTGTATTTGGTAGCGTAATGGATGGTTACGACACGCTTGATAAAATTATGACTGTTGAAACCGGTTTTAATGAAAAAATTGGCTACGATTTCGTACCTAAAAAACCTGTTGTCATCTTAAACATTAAAGTGCTTGAACAAGTCCCACTATAATTTTTTAAGAGCAGCTTAGCTGCTCTGCATCAAAGCCAATGAAGGCCCTATGAGCAAATCTCTCTCTATTAGCGAATATTTTTCTTACTTTAAAGACAAACGCTTAATCCACATTTTCATATTTGGTATGAGTAGCGGTTTTCCGTGGGTTTTAATTGGCTCTGTTATGTCTGCTTGGCTAAAAGATGAAGGGCTAAGTCGCAGTATGATAGGCCTATTTGGCATTGTATTTGGCGCTTACAGCATAAACTTTTTGTGGTCGCCACTCATTGACCGTACAAAACTTCCTATTTTATATAAATGGCTAGGCCAACGTCGCAGTTGGATACTATTTTGCCAAAGTTTTATTTTTATTGGCACCTTGCTATTAGCAGGGCTTGATTTAAAAGCTAATTTAGCAATTGTTGCTGCGATTTGTTTATTAATCGCCATTGCTTCGGCTACTCAAGACATTGCTATTGATGCCTTTAGAATAGACACCCTAAGCGAAAGCGAATCACACAAAGCAACCGCTGCAGCCGCCATGGCAACTTCGGGTTGGTGGACAGGTTATGCACTTTTAGGCGCCATTCCATTTTACATGGCCGATATCCCCTCGCTCGACTGGCCACAAATTTATTACTTTTTAGCTGCCGTAATGCTGCTGTTAATGAGTGGAGCACTGTTTGCAAAAGAGCCCGAAACTAACCGCGAAGCAGTACATGCTGAACTTGAGCGTGTGTACCTTGAAAAACTGTCCTCTACAAAACAAACTCCTTTAACAAAAACTGTTGCGTGGCTTGCGGTAACCGTTATTGATCCCTTTAGAGCTTTTTTTACTAAAAATGGCGTTAAAACAGCACTAGCATTACTTGCGTTTATTTTCTTATTTAAAATAGGCGAAGCGTTTTTAGGGCGCATGTCGATTGTGTTTTATAAAGAAATTGGTTTTAGTAATAGCGATATAGCTACATTTTCGAAGGTAGGTACAGCGGTACTTACAATCATATTTACCTTTGTTGGCAGTTTATTTAATCAAAAATATGGCATTGTTAAGGGTTTATTTGTAAGTGGTATTGCAATGGCTGCTTCAAACTTAGCCTTCTCGTGGATTGCTTTAGTTGGCCCTGACCTAAGGCTGTATGCCTTTGCTATTGTTATTGATGGCTTTACGCAAGCGTGGTCGTTGGTCGCTATGGTGGCCTTTATATCGATGTTATGCGATAGAGCATTTAGTGCAACGCACTATGCATTACTGGCGTCATTAGGGAATTTAGGACGAACATTGCTTTCAAGCTACAGTGGTGTAGTAATTGATGATTGGTTAATGGGAAATTGGTCGCTGTTCTTTATTTTAACAGCCTTAATGGTTTTACCTTCGTTGATATTTTTATATCTGATTAGGCATAAGTTGTATGAGCTTGAGAAGAATTACCACAAAAATATTTAATGCATCCCTGCATTAACATATTGCTTAGCACTATCAAGTGCCCCTTAGAGTGTACTAAGCAATTATTGAGTTAATCTACTTTTAGCAAGCTAAGTGCTTCATGTGGATCAACTTCTAGAGCTGTACAATAGCGAACAAACTCAATTACATCTAAACGGCGTTCTTGATTTTCAATCTTGCCGATAAACGAATGAGGCGTTCCAAGCACTTGTGCTAGGCTTCGCATTGTATGACCCTTTTCATGGCGCTTAGTTTTAAGCCACTTTGTTAGCTTTGCATTTTCTTCAGAAGAAACTGTTTTGCCCATCATTTTACATCTCCTACTAGATGATTTGACGTACCCATTAAAGCAGTAGTTTCCATCAATAGCCGTAGGCAGGTAAGCAGTCATACTTTCAATAGCAAGCTATTGCTTAATAAAGCATGTGTTGCTACTCACTCCACCAACACAGCTAAAAACTACGCTAATAATATGGTAAAGATTTGTTTTTATTGAGAATGAAATTTTGCCCGTCTCATTCTTGGATACATTATATACTATTAACACTTTGGTTAAATAATTAATTACATACTCGGTACAAAATCAACCTGAACGAACATTTATAAACACTGAATATTTGACCTAAGTTATCAGAAAATATTAAAAAAATAATATTACCTTCATAAAACAGCTTAAAAATATTTATAACATATTTGTTCCTTTTTAATGTTACACGTTTATTATTAAGCAATAATTTGCACTAAAAAGGCCAAGTAATGTTCAGACTTCTTTTTTTATTACCTATCGTGTTGTGTTTAGGTTGGTACTTTTTTTTGCGCCACAACGGCGTACCAATTAAACAAGGTAAAAAAGGCTTTATGTATATTTTAGCGTTTTCAGCCTTTGTGCTCGGCTTTTTTGTATTGATAATGCAAATTACCGAATACGCACCAACTGATTTGTAGGCATTAAAAAAGCCGCAAAAGCGGCTTTATTCTATTTAGCGTTTGGCTGTTAAACGCTAAAGCTTGCACCACAACCACAGGTTGTTGTTGCATTTGGATTAGATACAAAAAAGCGTGCGCCTTCTAATCCTTCAGTGTAATCAACCTCACCATCAACCAAATATTGAATGCTCATTGGATCAATAACGAGTGTTACACCATTTTTTACAATTTCTAAATCGCCAGGATTAGCTTTTTCATCAAAAGTAAAACCATATTGAAAACCAGAACAACCACCGCCTGTTACATAAACACGCAGTTTTAAGTCTGGGTTTTCTTCTTCGTCGATTAACTGTTTAACACGAACAGCAGCTGCATCGCTGAACTTAATTGGTAATTCTTCAGACATTTTAAAACCCTCAATATCGCAATGGCGTGATTATCTAATACCCGAGTGTTTTAATCAAGTATAGTAAAACAACTCTTTCCTCTAAGTTATACCTATAAATTAGTAAAAAAGTGGCCAAACATTAACTAGCTAAAATAATACTTAAGCAAACTAAAAGCGACCTTTATACGCTATAAACTCATTAAATATTTTAGTTATAGGCAATAGGTCTTAATCTTCACTGCAAATTGTTAATATAAGTTACGAAAATTTCAAAATCACAAGGACTTAGCTAAACTCTTTTGCTAAAATGCTGCTGAAAAATACAGCGAGGAATTATGCATGTGGCTTGAGCAACTCAGGCGTCGGCTGGCAAAACCTAAAACATCTGTACAATTATGCTTATTAGGCGTAGTTGCCGGATTAATTGCTGCATTTTTTATTATTTTATTTCGCTTAACCATTCTGTTTTTCCAAAGCTTATTTTTAGAAACACCTGACGACTTTACTACCCTACCAACACTTGAACGTGTACTAATGCCTTTAGTTGCTGCATTACTAATAGCCACGTTTGCTGCCTTTACTGGGTTTAAACATTACCGCTTGGGTATCCCCTTCGTTATACACAGAATTAAACGTCACTACGGGCAAATGCCTTTATACAATACGGTTAATCAATTTGTTGGTGGCGCACTTGCTCTCATTAGCGGTTTTTCAGTTGGCCGAGAAGGGCCTTCCGTGCATATGGGCGCAACGGGGGCGAGTATTTTGGCAGATAAGCTACATTTACCGCATAATGCCATGCGTACTCTAAGTGGTTGTGGAGTAGCGGCAGGCATAGCCGCGTCGTTTAATACTCCACTTGCAGCCGTTATTTTTGTAATGGAAGTGGTACTTCGTGAATATAAAGTACATATATTTGTACCTATCATGCTTGCCGCTGTTACTGGCGCACTGGCAACACAGTTTGTTTTTGGTGAAGGTTCAGAGCTTGCACTCATTACCATAGCGCCATTGAGTGGTTGGCATTACCCTTATTTAATATTATGCGGTATGGCGCTGGGTGCTATTGCATTTAGCTTTAATCAAAACTTAATGCTAATTATTAAAACATTTAAACCTTTAAGTATGTTCCCTCGTTTATTAATTGCAGGATGCATTGCCAGCTTAATAGCTTACGCAGTGCCTCATGCTATGGGCTCTGGTATGAGCGCAATAACTATCGCGGTTGAATCTCCTGATGACGTGAAGCTACTCACAACTATTTTAATCGCTAAACTACTTGCTACATTGTTTGCTATCGGTTTGGGTATACCAGGTGGTTTAATTGGTCCGGTAATTGGGCTTGGCGTATTAATTGGCACTCTAATGGCTTTTTTTGCTCAGTTTATTAGTCCTGGCACTGATATAGCGGGTACTTATGGCGTGTTAGGTATGGCCGGATTAATGGCCGCCACGTTGCATGCGCCACTAGCTGCTTTAACAACGGTCATGGAGCTTACATCGTCACCTGAAATAATTGTTCCAGCTATGCTTGTGATCACCACGGCCTATGTAACAGCATTACAGTTTTTTGGAAATCGCTCCATATTTTTGCAGCAACTAGATTTTCAGGGATTACCGTACCATGTATCTCCCGCTACCGAAGCATTACAAAAAGTGGGGATAATGGATGATATGGATGAAGACTTTAAATTGCTTTATTCTGACGACAAAGTGCAAATAAAAAGCACATTAGATGCCATGGATAGCCAAACTCCGTTAATTGTTTTTGACGAAGAAAATGGCTATCGTCTCGCTGAATACGATTTAACGCTAATGTCTAATGAAACAATAAATATAAATTATATTAGTTTGCAGGGCATCAGTAGTCAGGCCACCCTAGCCGATGCTTTCGATATCCTAAAAGATAAAAGAAGTGGCGCGCTTTACGTTTATAACCTTTTAGATAATCAACAAATTATGGGGCTATTACGCTGGGATCAAATTCATCATATTTTAACCATTCGTAACAGCTTACTTTAAACAATAAGGACTATTATGAGCGCATTATTGATTTATAAAACACTCCACATATTTTTTATGATTGCGTGGTTTGCCGGTATTTTTTACTTGCCTCGATTATTTGTATATCACGCTATGAGCGAGGAAAGATCATGCAACTCTATGTTAAAAGTTATGGAGCGCAGACTACTTTATTTCGTTACCCCATTTGCTGTATTAACCGCTGTATTTGGTGTATTGACCATTGTTGAATATGGTCGTGATTGGTTTAGATACAGTATGTGGTTACACTATAAACTAGTGCTGGTGATCATATTATATATATACCACGGCTACTGTTTTAAGTTATTAAATGACTTTAAACATGACCGCAACACTAAGACAGACCGCTTTTACCGTATTTTTAACGAGCTCCCAGTTATTGCGTTGCTCATCATAGTGGCGCTTGCGGTAATAAAACCTAATTTATAATACCAATCGGCTTATATGGGGTCTATTTAACGTTTAGAAAATTACGCTAGAGCTTGGCAAAATTTTTTATCTAGTTGTTCTAGGTTAAAAATTTTTAACAACGTTATAGTGAAATTTAATGCGCTAAATTGCTCAAATATCTATGCCGGTTGGTACAAGCTTTGCGGCGCATGTTAAACTTCGCTGCAATTTACAATACTTGCTTTAACACGCGCGATTGCGTGCTCCATTTATGGATTATCGCGCCCATTTGATTGATTAGGAATAACCCCATGTTAAGTTTCCAAGGTGAGCATATACTGTCTGTAAATCAGCTAGACAGAGACTGCATTGAACGTATTTTTGCAGTAGCAAAAAAAATGGAGCCTTATGCTAAAAAGCAAAAGCAAACTACGGTGCTAGAAGGCGCTATTTTAGCTAATTTGTTTTTTGAACCAAGCACTCGTACACGAGTTAGCTTTGGCACCGCCTTTAATTTACTTGGCGGTGGCGTACGTGAAACTACAGGTATGCAAAGTTCAGCCCTTGCTAAGGGTGAGTCTCTTTACGATACCGCCCGCGTTATTTCAGCTTATGCTGACGCTGTTGCTATGCGCCATCCTGATGCAGGCTCAGTAAGTGAATTTGCTGATGGCTGTACTGTGCCGGTTATTAATGGCGGCGACGGCCCAAATGAGCACCCTACTCAAGCATTGCTCGACTTATTAACCATTGAGCGCGAATTACATCGTTTTGGTCAAAATATTGATGGTATGCATATAGCGCTTGTGGGCGATTTAAAGTATGGCCGCACAGTGCATTCTTTATCTAAACTATTGTGCCATTATAAAAACGTAAAGTTTTCGATGGTCGCGCCTGATGGCTTACAAATGCCAACAAGCATTTTAGATGCAGTAGAAAATGCTGGCCATAAAATTGAGCTAGTAAATAAGATGGAAGGCAATTTAGCAGCCGATATTGTTTACCAAACACGTATTCAAGAAGAGCGTTTTCCATCGCAAGAAGAAGCAAATAAATACCGTGGCGGCTTTAGGATTAGCCAATCTATTTACAGCGCTCACTGTAAGCCTAACTCTGTATTAATGCATCCTCTTCCACGTGACAGTCGCTTAGAAGCCAACGAGCTTGATAACGACTTAAACAGTAACGACAATTTAGCAATATTTCGCCAGGTACAAAACGGCGTATTAATTCGTATGGCACTGTTTGCTTTAACACTCGGCGTAGAAAACAAAGTCGATAAGTATGAAGTAGACGTACCTTGGTTTAGCCGCAAACGCGACAGCTAACCCCCTTTTAAGTGACAATTTATAGGATTTTTCATGACAATTAGCCAAGACTTATTTGAACGCGCCCAAGCTTCTATTCCTGGTGGCGTAAACTCACCAGTTCGTGCTTTTAATGGTGTAGGCGGTACGCCACTATTCATTACAAAAGCAGAAGGCGCGTTTACATTTGATGCCGACGGTAATCGTTACATTGATTATGTTGGCTCTTGGGGGCCTATGATCATGGGCCATAACCACCCTGCAATTAAACAAGCCGTGCACGAAGCCGTAGAAAATGGCCTTAGCTATGGTGCGCCAACTGAAGCCGAAATATTAATGGCTGAAAAAGTAAAAGAGCTGGTTCCATCAATCGAAAAAGTACGCATGGTTAGCTCAGGCACTGAAGCAACGATGAGTGCAATTCGTTTAGCACGTGGCTTTACCGGCCGCGATAAAATATTAAAATTTGAAGGTTGTTACCACGGCCATGCTGACTCGTTATTAGTTAAGGCAGGCTCTGGTGCACTAACAATGGGCGTACCTAATTCTCCTGGTATTCCTGAGGACTTTGCTAAGCATACACTTACTGTGTCGTTTAATAACCTAGATGAAGTAAAAGCTATTTTTGCAAAATACGCTGACGAAATTGCCTGTATTATTGTAGAGCCAGTAGCCGGTAACATGAACTGCATTCCACCAGTACCTGGCTTTTTAGAAGGTTTGCGTGATGTGTGTGACGAATATAAATCAGTACTTATTTTTGATGAAGTAATGACGGGTTTTCGTGTTGCACTTGGCGGCGCTCAAGCTTATTACAACATTAAACCAGACCTTACGTGTTTAGGTAAAGTCATTGGCGGCGGCATGCCCGTTGGCGCGTTTGGTGGTAAAACCGAAATAATGGATTACATTGCGCCTGTGGGCCCTGTTTACCAAGCGGGTACTCTTTCTGGTAACCCTATTGCGATGGCTGCAGGTTTAAAATCACTTGAGCTATTATGTGAGCCAGGTCTACACGATAAGTTAGAAGCAACGTCTAAAGCAATTTGTGAAGGCTTTGAAGCTGGCGCTAAAAAAGCAGGCATTGCATTAACAACTAATTATGCTGGCGGCATGTATGGATTCTTTTTTACTGATGCTGAAAAAGTAACGACATACAAACAAGCGACTGAATGCGACCTAGAGCGCTTCAAACGTTTTTTCCACCTTATGCTTGAAGAAGGCGTGTACCTTGCTCCATCAGCATTTGAGGCTGGTTTTGTATGTGCTGCGCATACTGAACAAGAAGTAAAAGACACAATAGCTGCAGCGGAACGCTCGTTTGCTAAACTTTAAGTTAAAATTACTTTTATATTTTATAAACGCTTGTTTTTACAGTATGTAATTAAGACTAAAGATTGAAAAAAGCCCGAAAGGGCTTTTTTTATTTGTAAAGTACTATAAATGAATGATAATTAAGCATAACAAGGTCTATTCACCTTTACCCTAATTACAAAAATACAAGAGAGCCTTATGTCAGGATTACGCCAATTTTCTTTTCCCGCTATCCAGCTAATGGCAAATTTAAAATACAAAACTAAAATCAGCTTAATGTTTGGAATTTTACTCGTTCCTCTTGCACTTAGTTTGTTTTTTTAGTCTCATTATTAAGTGAAAGTATCGCTGTTTCAAAAATGCAGCAACAAGGCTTAAAAGGCTACAGGTCAATACTCTCAAATCAAATGCAGGGGGAAGCAAATCAAAATATAAAAATAGCTCGCTCACTCGGTTTTGATATAAAAGACGATCAAGAAAATGAAGTACTCGAACTTGTTTCTATTCAGTCAAACCTTGCCTTAGATAGTCAATTAGCAAGTGCTTATGTAAACCGCTCTTTAGTCACGCCGATTCCTGCACTTATAATGCAAATAAACTCGACAGCGCAAAGCGCAAACACTGTTTTGGCAAGTAATCGTTTTACGCCCGATACCTTTATAGCGCTTTCAAATTTTAGTAAATCACTTCCTTTGTACGAAAAACAACTCGATAAAATACTTAATGTCACCACCAATGCAGATAAATCAGTAAATAAGGCGCTCATGCCTTCGTTAACTAATTTACACAGTGCTGTTGGTGCATTCAAAAAAGCAATAGATGAAAAACTACTTGAGCCTGACGATATTTTATTAACTCAAGCAGAATTTAATAAGCTAACAAACAATGTTCACAGCAGTATTAATCAACTTGTTAGTAAGAGCATTCCAACGCTTGAGAGCCTTATTGAAGCAAAACTGCAAACTCAACAGTGGACTCGAAATCTTGTTTTAGCCGCTTCATTGATTAGTTTGTTATTTGCATTTTATTTAATGATTGGTTTTTATTTTGCGGTTGTTGATACCATTAATCGCTTTGCTGATGCGGCAAATAGAGCCGCGAATGGCGACTTAAATGCAACGATTGATTCAAGCACCAATGATGAAATGGGTATTATTGCATCGCGCTACAACGCATTACTTAATGCATTTTCACACTTATTATTTGACGTTAAAGCAAGTACAGAAGAGCTATGCGGCGCAACTAAATCGCTATCGCATGCGAGTAGCCAAACAAGCAATGATGTTTCAAAACAGCAAACTCGAGTAAATGCCATTTATAATGCACTAAGCGAAATGGCTCAAAACGCACTTGCAGTTGAAGAGTCAGCCCATCAAGCAACGCTTACCGCGCAAGATGCTGCTGCCCATGTAAAACAAGGTTCAGACAATACAATGGAGCTTGCTAAATATATGCAAGATCTACAAATTGAATTTGCAGAGAGCCAACAAGCACTCGATAAGCTAGCGCAAGATAGCCAAGAAATTAGCAAAGTTAGTAAAGGCATTAGTGAAATAGCCGATCAAACAAACTTGCTTGCACTCAATGCCGCTATTGAAGCTGCACGAGCTGGCGAGCATGGCCGAGGCTTTGCCGTTGTAGCTGATGAAGTAAGAACTCTTGCTCAGCGTACACAAACACAAACACAAGAAATTCACCAAATTATTAGCTCCTTACAACAAGCATCTGACGACACTCAGCAAAAAATGCGTTCAAGTGTTGAAAAAATGGAGCAATCGGTAAAAGCAGCCAATCAAACCAATGAAGTATTGCAAAGTGCAGAGCAAAGTATGGGCGACATTAAACATCAAGGTGAAGTTATTGCAGAGCGTGTTAAACAGCAGTCAAATGCGACAACACAAGCATTGAATGATTCGCAAGAGGTGAGTAATTTAGCAGATCAAACGCTAACATCAGCTCAATCAACGCTGCAAGATGCACAGCAGCTAAGTCGCTTATCTAATGATTTAACCAAATCAATGCAGTTTTTTAAATCTTAAGCGTTAACTACAACTCACAACAAAGCCGCTAAATAAGCGGCTTTGTTGTTTAAAGTAATCTTAAATTAACGTATGCATTGCGGCCTAGGCTCGAACTCACTCGCCCTAAGCGGTAGCTGAATCACCTTGCCACATCCTGGTGGTGCCTGCTTACCCGTTTGCTCATTTACAAATGCCCAGCGTATTGATGGCGGACGCGTATCAGCGATTGCTTGTGGGTTGAGTGGCTTTAAGTAACGTATATAGGCTTCAAGCGCTCCCACACTGCCTGTTAACCCCGTACTTTTGTTGTCGTCTCGACCAAGCCACGCAACAGTCACTGTATTTTGATCAAAGCCTGCAAACCAACTATCACGTAAATCGTTGCTGGTCCCTGTTTTACCAGCGAGCTGGATTGACGGAAAGTGTAAATTTAAGCGTTTAGCAGTGCCATCTTTCGTTACGCGTTTCATCGCGTATTTGGTCATATACATTGCAGATTTATCAAAACGAGGCTCTGCATTTACTTTATGCTTATAAAGTACTTTACCAACAGAGTCAGTTAATGCCGAAATTGCAGTGAGCTTTTTATATTCGCCATCTGCAGCAATTGTCGTATAAAGCTGAGCAACTTCAAAACTCGACATTTCAACAGCCCCTAAAAGCAACGATGGGTATTCGTTTATCGCCCCTTTAGCGCCTAATCCTTTTAGTGTATTCGCGACTTTATCAACACCTACATCGAGGCCTAAATTAACCGCTGGAATATTAATACTGTTACTAAATGCTTTATAAAGAGGTATTGCACCACGGTATTGATGATCAAAATTTTCTGGTTGCCACACTTTTCCCTGCTCATTTGTAACCTGTACTGGCGAGTCATCAAGCAAAGTAGCTAAATTATAATGTGGTAATTGCAATGCGGTTAAATACACAGCAGGTTTTACCAGCGAGCCAATATTACGTTTTGTATCTAAAACACGGTTAAACCCTGAATAACGAACATCGCGCCCTGCAACAAGTGCAGATACACCGCCCTTTTCTACATTAACAGAGATCATGGCTGCTTCTAGTTTTTCGGTTCTAGGACGATTTTCCAGGTACGGTAAGCTCTTTTCAATAGACTCTTCCATTGCTGTTTGCTTTTGCAAATCAAAATAAGTAAATACTCTTACACCTGCATCAAGTGTTTGCTGATCTGGCAATAATTCATTTAATTCTCTGTTTACTAACTCTAAATAGCCTGGATATGATTTTTGTAAACTCGCTTTCATTGGCGCAATATCAATTGGGCGATTAAGCGATGCACGGTACTCTTTTGTGCTAAGTAGCTTATTTTCAACCATAAGGCGAAGCACTAAGTCTCGGCGCTCCATTGTACGCTCTTTATAGCGACGTGGGTTGTAATAAGATGGACCTTTAACCATTGCCACCAGCAGAGCAATTTGATCGTACTCAAGCTCGTCTACAGGCTTTGAAAAGTAAAAGTCAGAGGCAAGCCCCATACCATGGATGCCTTGGTTGTATGATTGCCCTAGGTATACCTCATTTAAGTATGCTTCTAATATCTGATCTTTTGAATAGCGATAATCTAAAATAAGGGCAATAAAGGCCTCATTTATTTTTCGTACTAAAGAACGCTCACGCGTGAGGTAAATATTTTTAGCTAATTGCTGAGTAAGCGTACTGCCACCTTGAACGGTGCGTCCCGCTTTAATGTTTGAATAAAGCGCACGTAAAATAGAAAACACCGACACACCATGGTGATCATAAAAATCACGGTCTTCAACTACCAGTAGCGTATCTTTAAGCATGGCTGGAAACTTATCTAGCGGTACAAATTCTCTATCTTGTTTAGAGTCGTTACCAATTCGCGCTATTTGCACCGGTTCTAAGCGAGCAGAGTTTAAACGCCTGCCGAACTTATCTTTAATGGTCGCAACTTTTTGCCCTGCAAAACGAAGTTCAATAATATGTGATTCTTCAAGACCATCATAAAATTCAAAATCACGGCGATAAATTTTGATGCTATCTGCTGTTTTAACAAACTGGCCTGTTCTGCTTAATCTATTAACAGATGAATAATGTAAACGCTCTAACTCAAACACAACTTCTTGGCTAGATAAAAATTGCCCCGGATAAAACGCCATAGAACGAGCATACACTTGCGCAGGAAGTTGCCATTTATTACCTTCAAATATACGTGTAGTTTTTGAATCTAAATAAATGAAGTACATTGCCATTGCAATAAAAACAGCCAAGCTTAATTTCCAAAACACTGACCATGTTTTTCTCATAAAAGAGCGTTTAACAGTAGCTTTCACTGTTTTTTTACTGCCCTTTGAAGTGCTTTTTTTTGTCGTGCTTGACGATTTACTTGCACGTTTAGTTGCAGGTTTACTGGTAGGTGCTTTTTTATTGTCGGCCATTTAAGTGTAATTTATTCCAAGGGTTATTCACGAGTGTGAGCTTAGCATATTGGGCATACCCTAACATCCGAAAAGTTAACCCTCCCTGAAACAAAAAAAGCCCTACCGAAGTAGGGCTTTGTGTAAACACACTATTATTTAAATAAACTATTAGCTATTTCGAACAGAAACAAACTCTGGGTAGGCTTCAATACCACAATCGTGTTGATCCATACCGTTTAGTTCTTCTTCTTCGGTTACTCGTATACCCATTGTTTTGTTAAGCACAGTCCAAACAATAAATGATGCTACAAATACAAAGGCAAGAATACATACTAGACCCGTTAACTGATTAACAAAGCTTGCGTCGCCATTTGTTAGCGGTACTAACATAATACCTAATGCGCCACACGTACCGTGAACAGAGATAGCGCCCACTGGATCGTCAATCTTAACTTTATCAAGTGCTATGATACTAAATATAACAAGTGCACCACCAAGTAGACCAAGTAGACATGCCATTAATGGTGATGGTGATAAAGGGTCTGCTGTAATAACAACTAAGCCAGCTAACGCACCATTTAATACCATGGTTAAATCTGATTTACCCCAAAGTACTTTGCACACAAAGAGTGCTGCAATAGCACCCATTGCAGCGGCAGCATTAGTATTAAGTAATATTTGGCCTACTGCAGTTGCGTTTTCTTTATCAGAAAGTAGTAATTGAGAACCACCGTTAAAGCCAAACCAACCCATCCATAAAATAAATGTACCTAGTGTAGCAAGTGGTAAGTTTGAACCTGGAATCGGGTATATTTCACCGTTCTTACCGTATTTACCTTTACGAGCACCTAGAATTAACACACCTGCTAATGCAGCTGCTGCGCCTGCGCCATGTACAATTGCAGAACCTGCAAAATCAACAAAGCCCATTTCAGATAAGAAACCGCCACCCCATGTCCAGTAACCTTCAATAGGGTAGATAAAACCAGTTAGTACTACAGCAAAACCTAGGAAAGCCCACAGTTTCATACGCTCAGCAACAGCACCCGATACAATCGACATAGCGGTTGCAACAAATACTACTTGGAAGAAAAAGTCAGATTCTAAAGAATGGTCAGCATCGGCAGCTTGCGTACCAATTAAAGCGCCTATTGAAGGAATGAAACCACCTTCGGCATTGTCTACATACATAATGTTGTAGCCAACTAATAAAAACATCGTACATGCAATTGAATATAGCGCGACATTTTTAGTTAAAATTTCAGCTGTGTTTTTAGAGCGAACTAAGCCCGCCTCTAACATGGCAAAACCTGCTGCCATCCACATTACTAATATACCTGATATTAAAAAATAGAAGGTATCGAGTGAAAACTTTAGTTCTATTATTGTATTTTCCATGAGACCCCCTTAAATTGCTTCTTCGTCAAGTTCGCCAGTACGGATACGAACAATTTGATCTAAGTCGTACACGAAAATTTTACCGTCACCAATTTTACCTGTTGATGCAATTTTGGTAATTGCTTCAACAACGCGTTGACAATTTTCAGTACGCGTTGCAATTTCAAGTTTGATCTTAGGAATAAAATCTACTTGGTATTCTGCACCACGATATAACTCAGTATGACCTCGTTGACGTCCAAAACCTTTAACATCAACTACTGTCATCCCCTCAATTCCTAAATCAGCGAGTGCTTCACGCACGTCATCTAATTTAAATGGTTTTATGATTGCACTAATCATTTTCATAGCGGCCCCCTCGGACTCTTTATTGTTATCTTATTGGGTTAAACAATCCAACCTTTGTGCCACTATTTTTATATTTTTAAAAACAACAAGTTAATACAAAACACAAACTCAAGATCAAAAAAAACGCACCAATTAGGTGCGTTAATTTAACAAGTCAGCTACATTGGTGCGTGGTATATCTCTATATATTTATCGCGTACCTAGCTTTATTAAGAAAGGTTATACCACACAGTTTCTGCCTTGGCTTTTAGCTTGATATAATGCTTTGTCAGCAACACGCATTGCCTGCGTTAAACTAGTGTCTTGAAAGTCAGCTAAGCCTATACTCGTGGTAATTTTAATCGATTTATCGCTAATAGAAAAATCGTAACTAGCCATCTTTTTCCTGAATGCTTCAAAGTATTCGCGACCGCGTTCTAACTCTATTTCAGGTAATATTATGGCAAACTCTTCTCCGCCAACGCGTGCAACCGTAAAGTTGGAAAATGTAGATCGTATTAAAGAACCAACCTGCTTTAAGGCCTGGTCGCCGCCTTCATGGCCGAACGTATCATTAATATTTTTGAAAAAATCGATATCAAGCAATGCAAGAGTATTTTTCTGATTTTTACCTTTAAGAAGCTTTTCTGCATATTGATAAAAATAGCGTCGGTTATGAAGCCCTGTTAAATGATCCCTATGTGCACTTTCCTTAATATCTGAAATTAACGACAGCTGCTCCATTGTTTGAAGTACACGACAATGAAACTCCTCATTCATAAATGGCTTTGTTAAAAAGTCATTAGCGCCGTATTTAATAAATCGCGCGGATAACCCATGTTTCCCAGCGCCCGATAAACCAATAATTGCTAAATCGTCTCGGCCTCTAAAATTACGCACAGCTTTAACCAGCTCAAAGCCATCCATAGAGGGCATAGCGTAATCAGTCATTAGTAGCTTTATATCAGGATTAGCTTTTAATATTTCGAGTGCTTGCTGACCGTCATGGGCATCTGTTACATCAAACAATTGCTTTTCAAGCATTTGCTTCATTAACGAGCGACTTAGTAATGAGTCATCTGCTATTAATGCCTTACACCCTTGGTTTCTTAGTAATTGCGCAACGAGTTTAACGGCGTAATGGTAAGAATCGCGGTTATCTTTAATGACATAATCAACCACACCCAATTCAAGCATTTGTTGGCGCTTGTACTCATCTATTTTTGAGGTTAAAACAACGGTAGGAATTTTTTTAGATAAAGTATACTTTGCTACTTCACCGTGCGGAGCATCTGGCAAAGTTAAATCAACTAACGCAAGCGTATAATCGTACTTTTCTACATAAGTCGCGCATTCAGCTAAAGACCAAGCAAAATCAACAGCTACATCGAGGTATTGTGCCGTTAAGTGGCGAAGTACCTGCTGCACGACTTTACTGTCTTCAACCACTAATACTCTTTGCATAAAGCTTCTCTTTACCTTTAATTAATTTTGTAACAAAACAAAAAATACAATGCTATTACCGTAATAGCATTTATCAATAAACATCCGGTGTAGAGTGCACTTATGTGCTTGAAAGCGTAATCCATTAGATTTTTTGGTGATAGCTTGTATATAAAATCAATACAAGCAGGCCCGCAATATACCTGAATTTTGTAATTAACTAAATAAAGAAACCCAACCCAAAATAACTATAGAAGTGATTAATACGCATCTACAAGTGTATTAATCACTTACTTAACTAGTATTATCGGCCACTAGTCTCAATACTTTTGTTATTTAGCTCATTAATGTCTTTAATGGTGTATCAACAATAATAAGGACACCTAATGAAGCTTAGTCGTATTATCAGTTTACCGATAACCGTTATTGCATTAATAATCAGTACAAGCACACTTGCCGATAACCAACGTCGTATTGATGTAGACAGCAAAGTTGTTACTCAACATAAAGCTAAAATCAACGGTCAACGTTTTAACTACACTGTTGCTACAGGTACACAACCTGTATGGGATGATAAAGGCGACGCGGTTGCTACACTGCAATACACCTACTACACCCGCGACAAAGTTGACGACAGAACAACCCGCCCATTACTTATTTCTTTTAATGGCGGGCCAGGTTCGGCTTCGGTATGGATGCACCTTGCTTATACTGGGCCTCGTGTATTAAAAATTGATGACGAAGGCTACCCTATTCAGCCATACGGCGTAAAAGATAACCCTTATTCTGTACTTGATATTGCCGATATTGTTTATGTAAACCCTGTAAATACAGGCTATTCTCGCGTACTTGAAAACGAAAAAGGCGAACTTCCTTCTAAAGCCCAACAAAAAGAAATGTTTTTTGGTGTTAATGCCGACATTAAATACCTTGCTGAGTGGTTAAATACCTTTGTAAATAGAGCTGAGCGCTGGCGCTCACCTAAGTTTTTAATAGGTGAAAGCTACGGTACAACACGCGTGTCAGGTCTTGCTCATGAGCTTCAAAATAGTCAATGGATGTACATAAACGGTGTTGTACTAGTATCCCCTACTGATATTGGTATTAAACGCGATGGTCCGATTAAAGCCGCTAACCGCTTACCTTACTTTGCAGCCACTGCTTGGTATCACAAAGCACTTAAAGCCGATTTACAAGCTAAAGACCTAGACGAGTTATTGCCTGAAGTTGAAGAGTTTACTGTAAACGAGTTAATCCCAGCGCTTGCTAAGGGTGGCTTTATTAATGCTGAAGAAAAACGTCGAATTATTAAAAAAATGGCGCACTACGCTGGCTTATCAGAAAAGTTTGTTGAGCAAAATAACTTAGATATTCCAACTCAATTTTTCTGGAAAGAGCTACTACGTGAACGTGGTCAAACTGTGGGTCGCTTAGATTCTCGTTATTTAGGAATAGATAAACGCGACGCAGGTGAGTCCCCAGACTACTGGGCTGAACTTACCTCTTGGTTACACTCTTTCACTCCTGCAATTAATCACTACTTACGTGAAGAGTTAAACTATAAAACTGATGTAAAATATAACTTATTTGGTAATGTCCATCCATGGGATAGAACCGGTAATAATACAGGCGAAAATCTACGTTTAGCAATGGCGCAAAACCCTTACTTAAACGTGATGATCCAATCAGGATACTTTGATGGCGCAACCAATTACTTTGACGCTAAATATACGTTATGGCAATTAGACCCAAGCGGTAAAATGAAAGACCGTTTGAGCTTTAAAGGCTACAGAAGCGGACACATGATGTACCTTCGCCACGCTGATTTAGAAAGCTCTAATAACGATTTACGTGACTTTATACAGCACGCTTTACCCAAAAAAGGGCAAGCGGCTAAATACTAAAATACCTAAAACAAAAAATGGCTCTTTAAGAGCCATTTTTTATGTGCGTTTTTCATATCGTAAACAATAGCTTTTAAGTTGTGTGACTACAGCGTTAAAGCGCTCTTCCAGCTGCTGTATATATTCATTTTTAACTGTTTCGTTTTCTGCCTGTGTTTCTATCTGCTGGCATATATTTGCCAACTCAATAGCCCCAACAGACTTTGAAGACGACTTTAATGCATGAGCCTGAAAAGCTAAATCAACATAGTTTTTACTCTTAGCATACGCGTTAGCTAATTTAATTTGCTCCCCTGCTGTTTGTAAAAACGCATTAAATACCATGCAATGTACGCTAGGATCATCACCAAGCATTGCTTTTAGTAGCGTAATATCTAATTGATCAAAACTATCTGAAGCTATATTTTCACCATCTGATTTTTCTGAACGTGTATTGACCATAGTTTGAGAATACTCCATCAATAACGACTTTAATTTAACAAGCTCAATAGGCTTTGTTAAAAAGCCATTCATTCCACAACTATAGCAATTATCTATGTTGTTTTTGGTAATGTTGGCCGTAATTGCAATTATAATCAGTTCATCAAAATGAGTGTTTTCTCGTATTTTTTTGGCTAACCCTAACCCATCGAGTAAGGGCATTTGAGTGTCGGTTAGTAAAATATCAAAGCGTTTATTTTGTATGGCCTCCCAAGCTTGCTCACCGTTACTTACAAAAGTAGAGCACACTCCAAGCATAGTTAATTGCTGTTTTAACACTTGCTGATTTGTAACTTGATCTTCTGCCACTAAAACCTCAAGCGTAGGAAGCGTTACCGCATTTAAGCTTTGCTGTGTTATTTGAGGGGCTTGCACTTGTGCTGGCAAGTCAGTTTGATCAAAACTGTTAAAGTTTAGCGTAAAACAAGAACCTTTGTGCTGCTCGCTTTGTGCGCTCAAAGACCCTTGCATACGCTCTACCAGCTGCTTAGTTATCACTAAACCAATACCGGTTCCATTTACTTTACTGGTTTCAGCGCCTAAGCGGTCAAAAGGTTTAAATAGGCGAGAAATGTCATCTGGAGAAAATCCGCATCCGGTATCTATTACATCTATTTCGCATTGTTTATTACTTAACACCCGACAATTAATATTAATGCTGTCATTTAGTTTGTTATATTTAATCGCATTTGAAAGCAAGTTAAGCATCACTTGTTTAAAGCAGCGCTGATCAATATAAATACTCAATCCTTCTAAGGACTCAAAACCGTGAGTTTGCAGTGTTATTGATTGCCCTTTAATTAGCTCAGTGACAAGCTCTACTGACTCTTCTAATATGCTTTTAATAGGCACATAAGAAAAACTAAACTGCATATTACCCGACTCAATAGCTGTTAAATCAAGCACATCGTCTATGAGTAATAGTAAATGCTCTCCAGCTTGATAAATGCTTTTCGCGTTTTCTTTTTGTACTTTATTAGCACTCTCATCATATCCATACAGCTGGGCTAAGCCTAAAATTGCATTTAATGGAGTTCTTAATTCGTGGCTCATACTGGCCATAAAATCTGACTTTGCTTTACTTGCAGACTCAGCTTGAATTCGTAATGCATTTAATTTTTGATGGTTATTCGCAACCTCATCAACCATATTATTAAATGCATTTATTACACTGCCCACTTCATTTTGTTGTTGTTTATCTATATGGCAATCAAAGTCGCCTTTGGCTAAACGTGAAAACCCAAGTTTTAGCGTCCTCAAAGGCGATGTAACCCTGTAATCCACCAGCCAAGCTAAACCTATAAAAACGATAACTAAAATAATAAATTGTATATATATTAAGGTGTAATGAAGTTTTGAAGATTCGTTAATTTCATTCGTAAAATTAACAACCAAGCTAATATTAGCCAGCGGTTTGTCTAAAAATACCACCTGTTGAGATAACAGCATGTCGCCGTTTTCATTTGCTCCAACCCAATTCTCAAGCGGATACAATTGGTTTTTTGAATCAACATCAACAATTTTAATACTTTTCCAATTAGGGCGAGTTTGAAGTTGACTGTCTATTTCTTCATATAGCTCTGCATATTGCCTAGTTAACAACGGAGTCGTTATAGAAGTCGATAACTGCGCTAAAGAACGCTGAGCAGCCTTTGAAAGGCCATCGTTTACCCAACGCGCTTGTTCCGGTAAGGCGTAAAACATAAAAAGACAGGCCATAAGCAAGCCACAAAGCAATACCACAATAAAGCTTTGTGCTCTTAGGCTACGAAACCCACTAATTTTCAACATAAAAAGAGCGTAAGCCCCACTGAGTTAACTGCTGATACTCAGCTAAAGTTGCAATACTAGGTTTAATAATTGGGATACCTGCAAGCAAATGTTTATGCTCTGGGCTTTGCCCTATATCTAAAATAGCTTGTTGCACTTTTAACTGTATTGCAGCATCAACCCTTGGGTGGGCGACAATTGGGTGGCGACTAATTTCACGCGTTTTATAAAGAATTTTGAGTTTATTTTGTAAGCTTTCTGGTTGTTGTTTAAATGTGCCCATTACACCACCGCCCGCCATTGTTGAGTGCAGTGCTACATTTAAATATACCGATGGATGAGTTTGGACATATACAGGCTTTATTGTTAGCCCGTATAACAATGCTAAATCAGCTCTCATTAATAATGACGCACCTAATGCGTTAGGTGCAGGGAATGCTATTTCAGCGCCCTCTAGTTGGCTTAAATTATCAATATCACTGTCTTTGTTTACGAGCAAAATACCTTGCAGCTTTCGACCTGCATCTTTTATTAGTGGTAAATATCCCTGTTTTTCGTATGCTACAACACTATGCCATGGGTTCATATATGCAAAGTCGTACTCACCATTAGCAAAGGCTTTTTCAAATACAGGAATAAACTCAACTGTAATTAGCTTTATTGTTACTCCCGTTTGCTTACTTACTTGCTTTAACAAAGGTTGCCAAATAGTATTTAGCTTTTGCGGCTCGTATTGCGGCACTACACCAAAGGTATATTCTTGAGCTAATAAGAATGGGCTGTGTATCAAACATAATATAGCCACTAAATACTTCATCAATTCTCCAAATAATAGCGTGTCATTATTGCTTAAGCGTAGTTAAAGACTACTCAACACAGCATTAAATTATTATATATTCGATATTTAGCATTGACCTGCTTTGATTACAGGTAGTTTTGGAGTGTATTTTTTATCTGTGAGCATATGATGCAAGTTCATAAATGTGGTGTAAGTACTTTTCAATCCGACCTTATTGCTTAGTCAAGTAGGTATTGCCCCATCAGGCAAAGCATATACTTGGTACTCAATATCAAGGCGGCCTTTGTCCTCACTCAGTAGCCAGCGTGCATTTAAAGTAGTAATTCTTATAACGCCATTGTTTTTGGGCTGCTTATTAGGGCGAGCACTAATAAGCAATTGGCTTTTATTTGCAGTTAACTGTGAATAACAAGAATAAGTAATGCTATCTCTATCTCTATCTCTAACAGGCCAAGGGGAATTAAAATAACTGTACACTAAATTTTCTGGTGGGCTTATGTGCTTAATAACCTTTACCTGAGATATATTTTCGAGCCATTGGGGTGCGGCATCGGTATCACTAAGTAATTCTAAAAACTCATTGGTGGATACGCCTTTCACGCTCATCTGCGCTTTTACTTCAAAGGTATTATCACTGTGGCTTTGATAATACACACTTACGCCATTTTTGTTTTTATACAAATGCCATATGGGCTCAGCGTAAGTGTTAAAACTAACTAATAAAAAATAACGAATAAACACTTTTGCAACTGAATTTTATTACAAAAGCGCATCATTTATTTTTGCCAGTAAGGTTCTATGTCAAGTGAAGCAAGGCGACTTTGCTCCATGGCACTGACCAAATATTCAGACTTTTGTTCAAGCCATGACTGGATTTTAGCAAGCTGTTCGTCTTCTTGCCCTGCACATAATTGCTTTAAATACTCAAGCGTACTTAATTCATAAATACCATGAGAAATATCAAGCCAAGGCAATCTAAACTCTAGGCGTTCTTCTTTATCAAATAACGATCCTAAACAGTTACCGCTCAGTAGGCTATTTTCAAGCTGAGTTCGCAGGTTTAAATACGAAGCGACATCGAGTGTTTGCTCCTTTGGAAGCAACTCGTGCAGGTTTTTCCAGTCTTTATTAAAAAGCCTATTGGCAATAGACGATACATTTTGCTCAGCCGCTTGAAGCTCTGCTTGCCCCCAGTCTTTACGCCATTGCTTATCGATTAACCAGGTAGTTAACGATAGTAATAAACGATTATAACGTGCGCTGTGAAACAGTGCATTTATATCGTCAATGCTTGGCTGTAACTCTTTTAAGTCTCCAATGACTTGAGCAAGTGCTGGCGCCGCATTAATTTTTTTATAAAAAGCATGGCGTTTAGACGTGTACGTTTTTAATTGAATCGCGTTTTCTACCCACGCTAATTCACTTAATAACCATTTAAGTTCGGTACGTAAGTGCTCTGTACTTTCTTTAGATACTATATCGTCGTATAGCCAAAAAGTATGGCGGATTAAACTGATACCGTCAGTTACGCGTTTAAGTGTTTTTAAACTTGGCTTATCGAAATAGCATTGCTCGTGCTTTTGTACAAAGCGAATGCCAAAGTTCATGGCTTCAACTAAAGCACGCTCTTGAGTAGTCGACTTTGGTAATTGTACAAAACCAATAGATTTGCTTGGCATTAAAGGCTTTTTATCAGCAAGTCGATAACCACGTGCGGCCTTAGAATACAAACCTAAGCGTATGCAGTTTTGGCTAACTAGTATATCTGCCAATGCAAACAACTCATTACGACTGCCCTCAACAAGCTCAATTTCTAGCTCGCTAATAATTTCAATTTTACCCGAAGCCGCAATTTCACCTTTATCGAGTACGACTTCAATTTTAGCGCCACTTTCGGTTTCAATTAACCAAGTACGACGAATAAAGTTAGTACTAAATATTGGATACAAGTTTTTTGAGATGGCGCTTATTTGCATGCCATGAGGCCAAATATCAGCATCAAACGCCATTAAATTAGGGCGGCTTGATTCAATTGGTAAATTGTACTCTGGACGTTGGTGTAAACCACCTACCACTTCACCTGCAAGCTTTATAGTTTGCTCGCATTCGCTGTCAGAACAACGCGTTCGAAAGCCTATATCAAGCGCTCTAAGCTCTCTGCTTGGCGTATCGTAGTATGCATTTTGTAAGCTGCGAGACGGTTTATTCTTCACCGTTTTTGCAAATTGAGTAATTAACGAGGGGATCAGTGGAATAACGGCATCTGATACCAAAAATTTCAGTTCTATCTCAGTATCCATTCGGTTTGCGGATTACCTTTAAAATAAATAAGTGCTCAAAATAAACAAAGCGCCTTAACAATGCAAATTTTTTAACCTTATTTTAGGGCCTGATGACCTTTGCGGATTAAAATTCGTTCTATCTAGGAGCAATTTAATCATAGCGTGAGGCTTGTAACCTAGTGGACTCGATAACTACTCCTGCGTTACCGTACTGGGTTACAATATCAGTCTTGCTATTGATCTATTTAATCCATACTATCTAACTACTTATGTGAAATAAAAATCACGTTCATAACGGACGCAGTTAGATCAACAAGGTAGATAAATGCTAAAACATTGTTTATTAGGGCTACTTTTAACAGCCACCACATTCATGAGTTATGCACAAGAAGCACAACCTGCAAATTCAACGGATGCAAACACCGCTTATATTATCGATAATCTATACACTTTTATGCGCTCTGGGGCGAGTAAAAATTATCGACTACTCGGCTCTGTAGATGCTGGAACAAAGTTAACCTTGTTATCAAATGAAGAAAACGGCTTTATAAAAATTAAAGATGATAAAGACCGCGAAGGCTGGATAGAAACTAAATTTATTACTAAAACAGCTGGCTTACACCAACAGTACAAAACACTAAGTAGCGAAATGAGCACTATGCAAGAAAAGCTACGTCAAGCTCAAATAGAACTTCCACAGCTACAAGAACAAAACCAAACTTTAACAGATCAAAATCTGCAGTTATCTGCTCAAATTACTAAGCTTAAAACAACGCTAGAGCAAGAGCGCACTCAAAAAGAAGCTGCTAGCTCAAAAGAGAAACGCCAGCTACTGACTTACGGTGGTGCTATTGCGTTTTTAGGCCTGTTTTTAGGTATTATATTAACGATAGTGCTGTCACGTCGTAAGCGCTACGAAGGTTGGGCGTAAAGCTCCATCCAACTAAATACAAAAAAGCCGCTTTATCGCTGTCTCTTGATCACAAGTCTGACTCAAGAGATTTTGCTAAATCGTAG